>JAABTO010000191.1 GCA_011389835.1 Desulfotignum sp.
GTTTTCCCTGTCTTTTTCCTCTCTGAGAGCCGACAAACTGGATGATGCCATGATCGAACTGCTGAGCCGGTCCCGGGTCAAAACCGCCACCATTGCGCCGGAAGCCGGATCAGAACGAATGCGGCGTGTCATCAACAAGAAAATGACGCAAACCGATATTTTTCACGCCGTGGAAAAACTGGTGGCAAAAAACATCCTGAATCTACGGCTTTATTTCATGATCGGCCTGCCGTTTGAAACCGATGCCGATGTTCAGGCGATTGTCGACTTGACCCGGGAAATCAAGGAACGGTTCCTGACGGTTTCCAAAAAAAAGAAACGCATGGGTGCCATCACCCTGAGCATCAACGTATTCATTCCCAAGCCGGCCACGCCTTTTCAATGGGCTGCACTGACAGATGACCGCACATTGAAACACCGGATCGACATCATCCGGCAGGGTCTGAAACAAACACCGAATGTCATCTTTAACACACCGTCGCTTAAAACAGCCAAAATCAGTGCCCTGCTGTCACTGGGAGACCGGAACACGGCAGATGTGCTCGAAACGGCAACGGACCATGGATGGGCCTATGCGCTCCGGCATCATGCCGACCATTGCCGGCAGATCATTTACACGCAAAAAAAAGTGCCGGAGGTGTCCAAACCCAATAACTCAGATACCACCCACCTCGGGCACACGTTGCCCTGGCATTTTCTGGATTCCGGTATTTCTCAACAGTTTCTGGCAAAGGAGTGGCACCGTGCCAGGCATGAAAAACAGTCCCCTGCCTGTCCCATGATCAACTGCCGTGAGTGCCGGGTTTGTTCAAATCACGACACCATCCAATAAACGGTATATTTTTCTTGACGAACCCAAAAAAATATGGTTTAGCTGTATTAACAACAACGGAGATTTATCAGACATGAATGACAACAGCACAGACAGAACCTATTTTTATTTCTGGTATTATTATACGGATCTGCCTGGGCCGTTGTGATCGTTTTTCCATAAAACCACCCAAAGCCGCAGGCAGCGATACCGCCTGCGGCTTTGTTATTTTTCAGCACCGGGCGGCACATCTTCTGATCTGTAAAGGAGACCGCCATGAAAAAAACCTTTGACATCCATGTAAAAAAATTCGAGCCCCTTATTTCACCGTCAGACATGAAACAGGCCTTGCCTTTGACGGATGCGGCCGTGCAAACGGTTGTTTCCGGCAGAAAAGAGGTCGTTGACATTCTTTCAAAAAAAGATGACCGACTGCTGGTCATTGCCGGGCCGTGTTCCATTCATGACCCGGAAGCGGCGTTGGATTTTGCCCACAAACTGAAAACTCTGCGTCTGGAAGTGTGTGATAAAATCAATTTGATCATGCGGGTATATTTTGAGAAACCCCGGACCACGGTGGGATGGAAAGGCCTGATCAACGATCCTTTCCTGGATGCGTCCTACCATGTCAATGCCGGCCTGGAAACCGCCAGACAGCTGCTCATCGATATCAATGACGCCGGTCTGCCGACAGCCACGGAAATCCTGGACCCCATCACCCCTCAGTACATTGCCGGACTGCTGACGTGGGTGGCTGTGGGCGCCCGGACCACGGAATCCCAGACCCACCGGGAAATGGCATCCGGGCTGTCCATGCCTGTGGGGTTCAAAAACAGTACTGACGGCCGGATTACGGCGGCGGTCAATGCCATACAGGCAGCCGGATCTCCCCAGCATTTTCTGGGTATCGACCCGGACGGCCGGTCCGCTGTGGTTTCCACCACAGGCAACCCATACTGCCACCTGGTTCTGCGGGGCGGCGCCACCCCGAATTACGACCCGGTTTCCGTGGGGCGGGCCCAGGCCGTTCTCAGACAAAAACACCTGCCGGACCGACTGATCATCGACTGCTCCCATGACAATTCAGGCCAGAAGCACACTGGTCAGGCCTTTGTGTTCAAAAGCGCGCTGGATCAACGCCTTGAAGGCAATTTCGGCATCATGGGACTGATGCTGGAAAGCAACCTGTTCGAAGGCCGCCAGAATTGCCCTGGGGACGGGTGCACGCTTAAATACGGGGTGTCCATCACCGATGAATGCATTTCATGGCAGACCACAGAACAGTTGATCCGGTGCGCATACAACCGTCTGTAGCCGGGTGTCTATTGGTCAATCACTGCTGGATGCCGCTTTCAGCTGTCCAGTGATGCACTGCACCAGCATCAGGGAAACAAAACTCATCCCGGCGCCTGCCAGAAAAGGGATCCGGTAATCCACCAGCCAGAGAAGGCCGCCCAGCGCGGGCAGCACCACCGCGGCGACATGGTTGATGGTGAACCCCATGGCCATGCTGGGAGCGATATCCCTGGGGTCTGCAATTTTCTGGAAAAAGGTGTTGATGGCAATGGCAAAATTAAAAAATATATGGTCCAGAACATAGAGAACTCCGGCCAGCATCCGGGAATCCACCAGTGCATAGGCGATGAAAATGACAATCAGGGCCAGATACTCCAGGCTCAGCATCCTGCGTTCACCGAAACGCCCGATGCATCTGCCGATAAAAGGGCTTAAAAAATAATTGATCCCGTTATTGATCAAAAACAGGACGGCAATGCCCTGGACCGAGTATTCAAATTTTTTGACCAGCAGAAACACGGCAAAGGCCATAAAGATCTGCCGGCGCGCCCCGGCCATGAATGTCAGTGCATAATACAGCCAGTAGCGCTTTTTAAAGATCAGTTTTTTGTGCTGGGGAATCATATCCGCTGATGCGGGGTTTCTGGAAAACGCCCACAACCCGACCCCCGCCACCAGGATGCCAAACAGCAAATACAGCTGAAAAAAGGAAAGAAACATCACCAGAACGAACACCAGCACGCCGGTGACCATACTGCTGAGCGCTGCATAGCTTCTCAACTTACCAAACACGGCCGGGGCCACGGATTTGTCAAAATACTGCAATCCCAGGGATTGGTAGGTGGTTTCATAATAATGGAACCCGAAACTCATGACCAGAGTGGTCAGGATCAGTCCGGCAAAGCTGGGGAGCATGCCGGTGGCGGCCAGGCCGACACCCAGCAACAGCACCGACAGGGCCGACAGCCGGTGTTCCTTGAGGACCAGAAGCACGTAGACCACCAGCAGAGACATAAATCCAGGAATTTCCCGGACCGACTGAATCACCCCCACATGGTGACCGTCCAGATGAACCACGGTTACCGCAAAGTTGTCAAACAGGGTCTGCCACACGTGCAGCCCCCCGGACACCGTGATGGTGAGCACCATCAGATAGATATACATGGGGTTGTGAATCAACGGTTGTTTCATATATGCCGTTTTTGCTCGCTTTGCTGCTGCATCGGATTTTTTTTGAAAAAAATTACTATGCCACCAAACAGGGCCGATCTGTCAAGAGAAAAAATCAGGATTTACAAGTGTTGAACGGTTTTGTAATATCATCGGATTGTATTGTCTGCGGATCATGGAGCGTGTAAATCATGGGTTTTGACGTCATTGTCTTATTGAGTATCGTTCTTGTGGCATTTGTCCTGTTTATCGGCGGCTGGCTCCGGGTGGACCTGGTGGGGTTGATGGTGCTGTCCGCGCTGGCATTGACCGGACTGGTCACGCCGGCCGAAGCAATGGCCGGTTTCAGCAGCCCGGCCGTCGTCACGGTCTGGGCATTGTTCATCCTCACCGCGGGCCTGACCCGCACCGGCATCGCTCATCAGCTGGGCCAGCCGCTGCAGCGGCTGGCCCATGGCAGGGAAATCACGCTCATGATGGTGTTGATGATTTTTGCCAGCCTGCTGTCCGCCCTGATCAACACGGTGACGGTGGCCGCCATTCTGCTTCCCTCCACCATGGAACTGGCCCGGCGCAGCGGGTATCCACCATCCAGACTGCTGATGCCGCTTTCTTTGGGGTGCCTGCTGGGCGGACCGTTCACCAGCATCTCCACCCCGCCCAATATCCTGGCCACTGATGCGCTGCGCGACCATGGGCTGGTGCCGTTCGCCATTTTCGATTTTACCCCCATCACCGGGGCCGTTGTGGCAACCGGCATCGCGTTTATGGTTCTGATAGGACGGCACATGCTGCCGAGCCGTTCCGGGGACACCCAGGCCGGCAAGCACAAAGCCGTTGGATCCTCCTATCAGCTGGATACCCATATCTTCACGACCCGCATTCCCGAAGACTCGCCCCTTCAAGGCCGGACCCTCACGGAAAGCCGTCTGGGTTCCGCTCTTTACCTGACGGTACTGGCCATCCAGCGAAAAGGGGTCATGATCCTTGCGCCGGGCCCCGATCAAATTTTGAAACCAAAAGATGAACTGATCGTGCACGGAAGCCCGGATCATCTGCAGCGTATCCACGCCAGCCAGCATTTGCAGATCGAATCGTCCGATCATTTCCGGGATCTGGTGTCTGATCATCTGTTCACCGCCGAGGCGGTGATTCATGAGGCATCCCCCCTGGCCGGTGTGAAGCTGTTGGACAGCGGTCTGCGCCGGGAACATCGGATTCATGTGGTGGCCCTGTATACTCAGGACCAACAACCGGTCAAAGACCTTCGCAACCACCGGCTGACCCCTGGCGATCATCTGATACTGCAGGGAGAGAAATCGTCCCTGGAAGCCTTGTCCAAAAAACAAGTGGTGGCTCAACTGCATTTCAAAATACCTGAAAAAGCAGACGTATCATTAGATGAACAAATGGAACTGCTGCCGGTGCGGGTCCCGGACGGATCTGTTCTAGCGGGACATGATCTGATCGAAAGCCGGCTGGGAAATGCCTTCGGCCTGACCGTGGGCGGCATTGTCCGGGATTCAGAAATGATCTGGATGCCCTCTCCCCACGAAACAATCCAGGCGGGAGACCTGCTGCTGCTTCAGGGGTCTTTTCATGACCTGGAGGTCCTGCAGGGGTTGCAGGATCTGGATATCACCGAGCAGTCCTCCCGGCTGTCCGAGGAGCTGGAATCCCAGCAGATCGGCGCCACTGAAGTACTGCTCTCCCCCCGCACCACCCTTGCCGGAAGAACCCTGGCCAGCCTGATGTTCAGAGAACGATATGGCATCAGCGTGCTGGCGGTCTGGCGAAAAGGCCGAGCGTTTCGCTCCGGGCTTCAGGACCTGCCGCTTCAGTTCGGGGACGCCCTGCTGGTGTACGGCCATCGCCGGAACCTGGAGGCGCTTGCCCGGGACCCGGATTTTCTGGTACTGGATGAAACCGCAGCCCAGGCCCCCCGCCTGGAAAAAGCGAAAATTGCCGTCATTATTATGCTGACGGTCATTCTCAGCGCGATTTCAGGTCTGGTACCCATTTCCATTGCCGCCATGTCCGGGGCCACATGCATGGTCCTTGCCGGATGTCTGAGCATGGAAGAAGCCTACCGGGCCATTGAATGGAAAGTGGTGTTTCTCATTGCCGCCATGCTGCCCCTGGGTGCTGCCATTGAGAACACCGGGGCCGCCCAGATGGGCGCATCCGCTCTGATCGCGGCCGTAGGGGACATGGGTCCCCGATGGGTGGTGGCCGCCCTGTTCTCCATCACCGTGCTGGGCACCCAGATCATCCCCACAGCCGCCCTGGTGGTGCTCATGGCCCCGGTGGCCCTGAGCGCTTCCACAACCCTGGGTATTTCCCCGCACCTGCTGATGATGACCGTGGCCATGTCCGCATCCTCCAGTTTTGCCAGCCCGTTGTCCCATCCGGCCCACCTGCTGGTCATGGGTCCGGGGGGATACCGTTTCATGGACTATGTCAAAGTCGGGGTTCCGATCACACTTCTTTCTCTGGCCGTATGCGTGGCATTGCTGCCGGTGCTGTGGCCGCCATATCCTTAGACAGATACGGCATGATCAGGCTTCGCCAGAAGGAACTTTCTTTACATGGTTCAATGCCGGCTTCCCTGGCTGTGGCAGAAATAAAATCCCCGGGAGGATCGACGGCAAACCCCATTTTAAGCCCGGAAAAGGGATGCCGGAATCCTATCCGCCATGCGTGGAGCATTTGCCGCAAATAAGGCTGCGAAGTTTTTCTGTTTCTTCGGAACTGATAGATCGAATCCCCTAACAGCGGATACCCCATATCATAAAAATGCACCCGGATTTGATGCGTCCGGCCGGTATACAGACGGACATACACCAGACAGGCTTTTTCGAACCGCTGGATCACCTGCCAGAAAGTTTTTGCCGGCTTGCCGGTATCCGGATTGACACACATCCGCTTTCGATGCTTGGGATGGCGGCTGATAGGTCGGATGATCTCCCCGGACCCGGCCAGGTCCGACCCGGAGACCAGGGCCAGATAGATTTTCTCCACCCGGTGATACTTGAATTCCTTTTGCAGAAATGTCAGGCTGTGGCCGGTTCTGGCCGCCAATAGCAGTCCACTGGTATCCTTGTCCAGACGGTGAACAATGCCCGGGCGGATCGGGTCGTCTCCCACCTGCTGGATATCCGGAAAATAGTGAACCAGCCGGTTC
>JAABTO010000192.1 GCA_011389835.1 Desulfotignum sp.
TGGAATCCGAATGTCTGCTCCTGTTCTCCCATGGAGACATCCCCCGGTTGAAATCCCTTGTCACCGGCCCGGATGAACAGCGGAACCGGGCCGCCTGGTTTCATCTGGAGGACATGGTGCGGTTTGCCGAAGCCGAAGGCTGCCGCAAAAAAATGCTGCTGGCCTATTTCGGGGAGACAACGAAACACGATGACTGCGGTATGTGCGACAACTGCCTGGCACAAACAGACCAGGCCCGGGATCTTACCATCGAAGCCCAGAAATTTCTGTCCTGTGTGAAGCGCACGGGCGAACGGTTCGGGGCCGGCCATGTCATCGATGTGCTCCGGGGCGCGGAAACCAAAAGGATCTTCCAGTTCCGGCACCATCTGCTGTCCACCTACGGCATCGGCACGGATCTGTCCAAAAAACAGTGGTTCTATCTCTCCCGGCAGCTCCAGAGCAAGGGGCTTGTTCAGCGGGAAGAGACCTATGGCGGCCTGACCCTTACCCCGGCCGCCTGGGGGGTGCTGAAAAGCGAGACAACCGTGTCCGGATGGCTGGATCCCCAACACCGGGTTCCCCGGCCCGAAGTAGCGGCAACCGGCGCTGAACCCGCTGAATCATCCCCCCATCCCCATCACCCGGAACTGTTCGACCTGCTGCGACAAAAACGCAAAGAACTGGCGGATCAGGCCGGTGTCCCGCCCTATGCCGTGTTTCCCGACAAAACCCTGATGGCGATGGCCACGTTTTTTCCACGAACCGAAGAGGATTTTCTGAACACGTTTGGGGTGGGCAAAACCAAGCTGGATAAATACGGTCCGGCATTCATGGCCCTGATCACAGATTTCTGCACCACCCATGCCGTTTCAGATGTGCCGGTAAGAACACCACCTGCTTCTGTCGCTGTCACAGAAAGTGCATTAAAAGAAAAGCGCCATAGTCAGGTAGCCCGCTTGTATCATGACGGCATGTCTGTCAGGGATATCGCAGAACAGTTTCATGTGAAACACATCACGGTCATCAACCATCTGTACCGGTATTTCCAGGACGGGAACCGGATCCAGGCCGGCCATGTCATCGATGACTGCGCAGTGCCGCCCGATGTTCAGGAAAAAGTGCGGCAGGCCTTTGACACCCATGGATATCAGTTCCTCAAACCGGCGTTCGAGGCCATGGACCGGGAAATCCCCTATGAGGCCCTGCATCTGCTTCGGATTCATTACCTGTATGTGAATGCCATCGGGCCGCCTTCAGAATAAAGGCTTTTGCTGCCACCTGATTCAACGGAAGTGCCGCAAACCCATTGACATTCCGCAACAGATATGATTGACATGAATAAAGCCCCGGATTTCGAACAAAAATTGAGACAACAGGTGATATTATGGATGTACAGTACAACCGGACGATCCAGACCCTGGAGCGGCTGCGGGCGCAGTCCACTGCTGCCGGGGGACCTGACAAAATCAGCCGTCAGCACGCCCAGGGCAAGCTCACGGCCAGAGAGCGGATTTTGCTGCTTCTGGACACGGGCAGTTTCGAGGAATTTGATGTGCTCAAAACCGGCCGGG
Source organism: Desulfotignum sp. (assembly GCA_011389835.1). Lineage (GTDB taxonomy): Bacteria > Desulfobacterota > Desulfobacteria > Desulfobacterales > Desulfobacteraceae > Desulfotignum. The sequence goes on from JAABTO010000192.1 coordinate 1,554, forward strand.
GCAGTGCCCTGGGAGACGCCCGCACCTATCTGGGCGACGGCGTGATCACCGGACACGGCAATATCGACGGCCGGGAAGTGTTCGTGTTCAGCCAGGATTTCACCGTGATCGGCGGGTCTCTGGGGGAAGCCCATTCCCAGAAAATCTGTAAGGTCATGGACATGGCCGTGAAGGTGGGGGCGCCCATCATCGGGCTCAACGATTCCGGCGGGGCCCGGATCCAGGAAGGGGTGGATTCCCTGGCCGCCTATGGCGAGATTTTTCACCGCAATGTCCGGGCCAGCGGCGTGGTGCCCCAGATATCGTGTATCATGGGGCCGTGCGCCGGTGGGGCCGTCTACAGCCCGTCCATCACCGATTTCGTGTTCATGGTCCAGGACTCTTCCTACATGTTTGTCACCGGGCCCAACGTGGTGAAAACCGTGACCCACCAGGACATTACCTCCGAAGATCTGGGTGGGGCCGGGGTCCATGCCACCAGAAGCGGGGTGGCCCATTTCACGGCCCCCAACGATATCCTGTGCCTGCGGGAGATCCGCCGGCTGATCAGCTACCTGCCATCCAACAGCCGGCAAAAGCCCCCCATCCTGGACCTGCGGGACCCGGCGGACCGCCTCGACCCGGCCCTGGATTTTTTGGTGCCGGAAAACCCCAGCCAGGCCTATGACATGAACGTACTGATCCACAGCATCCTGGACGGGGCCGAGTTCATGGAGGTCCAGTCTGATTTCGCCCGGAACATCATTTGCGGATTCGGCCGCATGGGCGGCCAGACCGTGGGCCTGGTGGCCAACCAGCCCGCCGTGCTGGCCGGTGTCCTGGACACGGAAGCCTCGTTCAAGGCCGGGCGGTTCGTCCGGTTCTGCGATGCCTTCAACATCCCCTTGATCGCCCTGGTGGATGTCCCGGGGTTCATGCCCGGACCGAACCAGGAGCACGGGGGCATCATCCGCCACGGGGCCAAACTGCTCTATGCCTTTACCGAGGCCACGGTACCCCGCATCTCGGTGATCGTTCGCAAAGCTTACGGCGGTGCCTACCTGGTGATGAACTCCAAGCATATCCACTGCGACGTGAACTATGCCTGGCCCACGGCCGAGATTGCGGTGATGGGCCCCAAAGGGGCGGTGGAAGTGATCCACCGCAAAGAGATTCAGACATCCGCCGACCCGGAAGCCGTGCTCCATGACAAAATGGATCAGTACCGCCGAACGTTTGCCAACCCGTTTCTGGCAGCCCAAAGAGGCTATATCGATGACGTGATTTTTCCCAGAGATACCCGCCACCGGCTGATCCGAACCCTTCAGGTGCTGGAGGGCAAAAAAGCGAAAGGGCCTGACAGAAAACACGGAAACATTCCCTTGTGAGGTGCGCCATGTTCGATACCGTTTTGATCGCCAACCGCGGCGAGATCGCCGTGCGGATCATCCGCACCTGCAAACGCCTGGGTATCCGGACCGTTGCGGTCTATTCCGATGCAGACACCCGCAGCCTGCACCGGCAGTCGGCCGATGACGCCGTATATATCGGCAAAGCCCCGGCCACGGACTCCTACCTGAACCCGGAAAAAATCCTGTCTGCGGCCAAAGACGCCGGGTGCCGGGCCGTTCATCCCGGTTACGGGTTTTTATCGGAAAACACCGGGTTTGCCGAATCGGTCCAGGCCGCCGGCCTGACGTTCATCGGACCGCCTTCCCAGGCCATCGCCCTGATGGGGGACAAGATCGCTTCCAAAGCCCTGGCGCTCAAGGCCGGCGTTCCGGTCATCCCCGGGTACGCCGAAGCGCTCAAGGACGTGGACGAGGCCTTGTCCATCGCCCGGGACATCGGATACCCGGTGCTGCTCAAGCCGGCGGCCGGGGGCGGCGGCAAAGGCATGCGCATCGTGGCCGGCCCGGAACAGATGGCAGACGCCCTGGCGGCCAGCCGCCAGGAAACCCGTAAAGCGTTCGGAGATACCCGGATTTTCATGGAGCGGTATATCCAACAGCCCCGGCACGTGGAGATCCAGGTGCTGGCGGATGCATTCGGCCACGTCGTTTTTCTGGGAGAACGGGAATGCTCCATCCAGCGGCGGTACCAGAAAATCATCGAGGAATCACCGTCTCCGGGGGTAAATGTTGACCTGCGGCAGCGCATGGGCCAGGCAGCCTGCGACCTGGCCCGCCAGGCCGGATATGTCAATGCCGGCACCGTGGAGTTTGTGCTGGCGCCTGACGGCGAATTTTATTTTCTGGAAATGAACACCCGGCTCCAGGTGGAACATCCGGTCACCGAAATGGTCACCGGGCAGGATCTGGTGGAACTGCAGCTGCGCATCGCTGCAAAAGAGCGACTCCCCTTTGACCAGGACGGGGTAACCTTCTCCGGCTGGGCCATGGAAGCCCGGATCTGCGCCGAAGACCCGGCCCGGGGATTTACGCCGGCCACCGGCATGATCACCCGGTATGCCGAACCCCGGGGCGACGCCGTGCGGGTAGACAGCGGGGTGGATACCGGCAGCAAGATCGGGGTCCATTACGATTCCATGCTGGCCAAGGTGATCTGCCACGGCAAAGACCGGGAAACGGTCCGGACCGCTTTGATCGAGGCCCTCAACGGGTATCACATCGAAGGGGTGGTGACCAACATCGATTTTGCAAACAGTGTTCTGTGTCAGCCGGCATTTGCCGCAGGGGAACTGGACACCGGGTTTGTCGAGCGCTTTTTTGACGGTCACCTGCCCCTGTCTCCCCCGGATGCGCGTCACCTGAAGCTGTCTGCCCTGACCGCGGCCCTGGTGTACCACGTCCGCAACATCCTGGTCAGAGAATCGGTCAAGTCCATGGTGACCCGCATCGGCGGCGGAAAAGGCACCTCCGGCGTGCATCGCTATGTGGTCAGATCCGAAACCCAGGTGTATGAAATACACATGGAAAAAGAGACGGACGGCAACCGGTGGACCATCGATGTCAATGAAGACCGGATGATGGTGGAACCCCCGGATTTTGAATTCTACCGCCGACGGCTCAAACTGAAAATCGACGGTCGGAATCACCGGTTCCGGCTGCGCTACGACCGCTCGTTTTTCTGGATCGCCTTCTGCGGACTCACCCGGCTGTTCGAGGTCTACCGCCCCGAAGAATGGGAACTGATCGGTCACATGCCCGCCGGAAAAGAGGTGCTGCCGTCCGATGAACTGCCGTGTCCCATGCCCGGACTGGTGGTGGAGGTGCCGGTGAAAAAAGGGGACAGCGTTACCCGGGGGCAGAACCTGGTCACCCTGGAATCCATGAAAATGGAAAGTGGTGTGGCCTCGCCCGTGGACGGCATCATCGCCGAGGTGGTGGTAAAAAAAGGGGAGACTGTGGATGCCGGGGATGTGCTGGTGCGGTTCATGAAAGATGACACCGGCCCCGCCAGGGCAACTCCGTAGAAACGACCAGATACCGGTTTCAATGCCGCATTCGGATCAGAACGAGTCACCACCTGTTGTTTTACCGGTCTGACAGCCGCCGGTCATAGATTTCCTTGACAGCATCGGTCATCTCCTTGAACCGGTTGGCCGGCACCTGCGGTTTTTTCTCCTGCAGGGTCAGGCGGTGGACCACCTGGCGCAGCGTGATATAGGCTTTTTGAAGGGTGCCGCTTTCCTCTGCCGAGATCAATCCTTCACAGCTCAACCCTTCCAGGAGCCGGATATTGTCGGTCCACACCGTGACATCCGGATGATCGGCCCCGTGCTTCAGGGTCAGGTACTGAACCAGAAATTCGATGTCCACGATACCGCCGTATCCCTGTTTGAGGTCGAACAGGCCGGGTTCCGGTTTCAGACGCTGGGTGCGCATCCGCTCGCGCATCTCCCTGACCGCCTGCTTGAGTTCGTCTGCCGGCCGGGGGATGCACAGGATTTTCTGGCGGATGACATCGAACCGGTCCATCAGGGACCGGTCTCCGGTAATGGGCCGGGCCCGGATCAGGGCCTGGTGCTCCCAGGTCCAGGCCTCGTTTTCCAGATACGCGTCAAACGTGTCGATATGAGAGACGATCATGCCGGCATCGCCCCCCGGCCGCAGCCGCATGTCCGCTCCATACAGCGTGCCGGCCGGGGTGTGCATGGTCAGGGCATGGATGATGCGCCGGCCCAGATTGGCATAGAACCCCACCGTATCGATGGACCGCTCCCCGCCCTGGGTTTCCCCGGGTTCCCCCTGGTACAGAAACACCAGATCCAGGTCGGATTTATACCCCATTTCCAGACCACCCACCTTGCCGTAAGCCACAATGGCGAACCCGCAATGATCGATGCCGTCTTTGGCCAGATCCGGCGGTACCCCGTATCGGGTGGCGACGATATGCCAGGCGATACGCAGCACCCGGGCCAGGACGGTTTCCGCAATATAGGTGAGATGATCACTGACCTTCATCAACGGATAATTTCCGCTCACATCCGCGGCCGCCACCCGCAGGGTATTGACCTGGCGGAAAATGTTGAGTTCCTCCAGCAGAAATTCCTGGTCATGGGGATCGATTTTGGCCATCCGGACCGCCATTTCCTTTTCCAGGGCCGCTTTTTTCGGCGGCGCATACAAGGTGGCCGGGTGCATGAGTTCATCGAGCAGCACCGGATGGCTGGCCAGAAAAGAGATGATCCAGGGGCTTTTTTCCGCCAGGGTGACCAGGGTGTCCAGGGCCTGGGTGTTCTCGATAAGCAAAGACAGATAGGTGGTCCGGCGCTCGATTGTGATGATCAGATCCACCAGCCTGACCAGCACGGCTTCGCTGTCTTTTGCCCGGCCCGTTTTTTTCAGCAGTACCGGCACCAGACGGGCCAGTTTTTTGCGGCCCGCTGGGGTCAGGCGCAACGTATTGGGGTGCCCTGCCAGAGATCGGAGCACCGACAGGACCCGTCCGGGATCATCAAATCC
>JAABTO010000193.1 GCA_011389835.1 Desulfotignum sp.
ACTTTTCTGGAACCTGATGATGCCCGTTTGTGCATGGAAGGCAAACAATGCGTCAGTCTGGGCATTGAAATCAACCAGTTAAAAGACAGCATTGACAGAATGCCGTTGCAATGAGGTGATGTGATGACTGACCATGACAAAAAAAAAGAGAAAAAAGACGCAGATCTGGATGTATGCACCCAGGCCCCGGAATTTGCTGAACACGCAAGACCCAACGAACCGGCTCAGGACGCCTGCGATGACGGCAGGGCAGGCACAGCTGGAAAAAACCGGTCTTCGGACAGTTAGGTTGAGAAGTGTGCAAGTCCCGGATATGCGCCTGACCGATACCTGAGGGACTCTAATTCTCAGGAATCAGGCGTATTGCGCTTGCGCACGGTATATTCCAGCTGAACCTCGCTTTTTTTCTGGTCTTCCGGCCGGATGGTGGAGGGAGTGAATGCGATACCTGCGGTTATTTTGCCCGACTCGGCAATACCGTCCAAAGAAATGGGTTGGGTAAACAGGGTGTCTATGTCCTCAAGAACCTGAGACGGCCCGACCACAATGATCCTTCTCGGTGTTATTGCAACCTGAGTCATGATCAGGTCCGTAGAGAGCCTGCCCACCCAGAACGCCTGCACCGGAATCTCCTTTTTCAAGGGCACATCCACAAACACATCGATCATGGACGGCTCGATGCTCTTGACCGAGATACCCGGGGGCAGTGACACAGCGTTCCGCCCTACAGACAGAGAGGTTTGGCCGGCTGTGGTATTGGCAAGGTCGAGCTTCACATTAATGCGGTCAGGGCCCAGGGACCGGATCAGTGGCCTGGAACCGCTGACCAGCAGCCGGACGCTGCTGGCAGACGACGAAAACACTTCCATATTCTGATCCGATTTTACAAATTCAATCGGGACGTCGTGGGTGGCAAGGGTTTCCACACCCCTGGAAAAACTGATCCACAGTCCGGTGACACAGACCAGGCACACAGTTGCGGCAATGGCCAGATCCCGTGTGCGTTTTTTGATATCCCCTGTGGATGTATCTCCGCCCGCATGCTGAATCAAAAGTTTTTCCAGCACCCGGCTGTCGTTGATATCATACATCTGCCTGTTCCGGACCAGGGTGATGGTGCCCCGTTCTTCAGATACCACAATGATCAGGGCATCGGTCTGTTCAGCCAGCCCGACTGCGGCCCGATGCCGGGTACCGAAACGGGAAGGCAGGTCTGTCCGTTTTGACAAAGGCAGAATGACACCCACATCCGTAATCCGATTCCCCTGAATCACCGCAGCCCCGTCATGAACCGGATTGTCCGGCCAGAAAATGCTGACCAACATCTCTTTGGAAAGCTTTCCTTGCCAGGGAATGCCTTCCTGAACAACGCTCTCCATGCCCTTGCTCAAAGGCAGCACGATCAGCGCACCGATTTTTTTTCTGGCCAGCTCATACACGCTTTCAACAATGATTCCCACCGGTGTTTTGAGCTGCTGGCGCGGAATTCCCCAGAAAAAGGATTTCAGATCCCGGGTCTTGAGCACCAATGAAATTTCGTTGCGGAACACCACGATAATAACCAGAGCGGCAACAGCAATCACCCCCTGCATCACCCAGCTGGTAATGACCAGCCCCATGGCAAAGGCCACCTGCCGAAACACCAGCAGCGCCCCCATGGCCAGGAGTACCCGCAGCACATTGGTTCCCCGGAACAGAACGTAGAGCCGGAACAGAATATAAGTGTTCAGTGCAATATCTAAAATATTCTGCCATCCGATGCTGAAAAACTGGGCCATCATCAATCAGTCTGAAATGCTGAATCGAAGGGTTTTTATCAGATTATCCCGGCTGTCCACGATCTCCACCCGCCAGGGACCCTTGTCCGCAGGCCTGAGCTGCATGCTGCTGAACGACGCCCATTTCGGCGGATTCAACACCAGGCGGGCATTGGAAATCAGGTGGTCTTTACGAAACCAGCGGTGAAACATCACGGTTTCTTCAAATACCGGGTCAAACGAGGTGAAACAATACACCCGCCCTAAAGACATGGAAAAAACCACCGCCGAATTGACCGGATTGAACCTTTCAATGGATTCACACATTTCCGCCTGAACCAGTACCGGGGCTTTATATACGGATTCGATCGCCACATCCGGATCCTGGGCCCATCCCGGGGGAACGCCGGTAGCGGCTGCTATTAGACACACCAGAAAAATGCCGCATATGCCAATGGAGGTTTTCATTTTGGGTATCTTATCCATGAACCTTTTTTTTTTCAAGCAGATTCAGAAAGAATTCGTCACATACCTGGCAAAAAACAGACCGGTCTGCTATGTTGATCACAGACGAAGTGTCTGTCTTAAAAAAAACCGGCGATGTGTAAAAGAGGAAGGCATTCCATGAAATCCCATGTCAAAATTCTGGCCACAGGCGGAACCATTGCCGGCATCACACGGACACCGGCCCGATCCGGATACCACGCAGGCCAGATGGGTATTCAGGATATGATCGACACCGTGCCGGACCTCAAATCCCTGGGAGACATTTCCGGTGAGCAGATCGCCAATGTCGGCTCCCAGGACATGACCTTTGAAATTTTGATCCGGCTGACCTGTCGGATCAACGATCTGATGAAACAGGATGATATTCACGGGATTGTCGTCACCCACGGTACAGATACCATGGAGGAGACCGCTTATTTTCTGAACCTCTCGGTCAACAGCCCCAAACCGGTGGTACTGACCGGGGCCATGCGGCCGGCCGACGCCATTTCCGCAGACGGCCCGTTGAACCTGTTCAATGCCGTGGCCGTGGCGGCCGACCCCAATGCCAGAGAAAGAGGGGTCCTGGTGGTGATGAACGACCGGATTCACGGGGCCCATTCCCTGACCAAAACCAACACCACCTCCGTGGAAACATTCCTGTCTCCAGTCAACGGCCTGGTGGGTACTGTGAATTACGGAAAAACCGCTTATTTTCGATTTCCTTTCCGGCGGCACACCTATCTGAGCGAATTTTCCAGCCGGTTCTGTCAGCCGCCCCATCCCCTGCTGCCCCGGGTGGACATTATCTATGCCTGCATTGACATGCCGCCGGATCTCATTGATTTTTCTCTGGCCGGCGGCGCCAAAGGTATTGTCATTGCCGGCGACGGCAACGGGAACATGAATCAGGCCACAATAAAAAACGCCGGGCAAAAAGCGGCCTCAGGCACCTGCATCGTCAGAAGCTCAAGGGTCCCCACGGGCACCGTGAGCCGGAATGTGGAAATGAATGACGACACGCTGGGATTTATTGTGTCTGATGAACTCAATCCTGCCAAGGCCCGGATATTGCTCATGCTGGGATTATCAAACAAATATTCCCAAGATCAGATTCAGCAGCTGTTCTATTCATATTGATCACACGGTTCCCGGTGTTACCCGGGCGGCAGGCTGTCCAGAGGCAGGTAAAGTGCAGATCCTTCAGGCAGACCGGCGAAATCCGGTATCTCAGCCCCTGTTTTCACAGAACCGGGCGGCAGATGATACACCGTGGTCGGTTTCTTGTATTTCTGACCGGCGATCCGGTAAGCGGTGGTTTCTGAGGTAATATCAAAAGGGCCCTGATATCCCACAATCAGGCGGGTGTTCACCGGCAGATCATCCCAGTCCGAAATGCGGGAACCTGGCCTGACAGTACCGGAAGGCAGAAAATAGAAGGTGGAATCGAACGCATAGGCCGGGCCGGCATGAGACCAGGCCGTCATCCGGTCGGTAATGGTTTTTACGGGATATTCCGGGGTCTCAGTTTCTGCGGGCCGCTTCTCCTGGTTCAACAGTACCCGGGTATTGACCGGCAGCAGATGCCATCCCACCGAATCCACAACCTGATCACCCGCCAACCGGCGGCCGTTGGGAAGCACATATACCGTGGTCGAAAGATTGTATTCCTCGCCGGCAATGGACCAGGCGGTGCGTTCTTTTGAAATCAGATTCGAAACCGGGCCGGTAGCGGCGACCCGGGCGGCCACCGACGGTCCGGGACTGTAAAACAAGTCGGCCAGATACGGGTCCGGCAGCAGGCGTCCGGTTGTGACATCCGGATCCTGATTCACGGTCGGCCCGAGTCCGGCCCGGGACCGGTCAAAGTTCTTGGCGCACCGTTTTCGACCCCGGTGGTTCTTTGGAAACCATGGATTGGGCCGACCGAACGCCACCTGGCTGTGGGTGAGCACTGCCTGATCATCCAGGCCGTAGACCCCTTGAAGAATCCGGATGAGCAGTGCCGCGGACCGGTACTGCGCATCAGTCAGCGGCGCGTTATGGTAGCCCACCAGCTCGATGCCGATGGAAACCGAAGAGATATCCTGCCGGCCGTCCCACATGGACAGCCCGGCATGATCGGCCCGAAACCGCTTGTCCAGTATCCGGTAAGTGGTACCGTTTCTGGCGATCACGTAATTGGCATGCCCGCCGGGCGTGCTCCGGCCCCCTTTGAGCTGCTTTCCCCCGGCCACGACCCGCAACGTGGCGGCCAGCCCGAGTTCCGATGTATGCACAATAATATATAACGTGTCTTTGCGCGGCACTTTTTTGAATTTTGGGTTCAACCGGCTCTGATGGTCAATGATTTTTGACTGAAACTGCGGTATATCAGACGGGGCAAATGAAAACCCGGAAGCGTGAACCGCCGGTCCGGCCAGATGCCAGCACAGACCCAGCATCACCAGCTGCAGGAGAATCCGGCAACTTTTTCCTGTCACCCGGCGCACCATCCGGGGATTCCGGACGAAACAGTCTGGATGCTCCCTTTTTTTATTCATGATTGCAGTATACCAGTGAACGAAAAAAAGTGAAACCGGCATTTTCACCCATCAAACCACTGGAATATTTTTGATTGACACAAAAAGGACTGCTGAAATATAATATCAATTTTCATTATTATTCCAAATCGTAACCAGAACCAGACAGATTGTACAGACAAAAAGGGTTTTCAATGGAACAGATAACATGCAAGGCGTCCTATTTTGATTTATTTATTGAAGTCACCAAAAAAATCACCACTGCAGAGAACACGGATGAGATTTTTGAACTGATCACACAGAAGCTGCCGGGAATATTGGGAGTGGCGGCGTCCACCATCCGCGTGCTGGACACGGCTGAAAAAAAATTGACATTACGCAGTGCCAGCGGCCTGAGCGACAGCTATCTGAACCGCGGCCCCATCGATCATGAAGAACCGGTCTTCAAAGCCCTGGAAGGCACCCCTATTGTGATCGAAGCGGCAGCCAGCGATCCCCGGATTCAATACCAGGACAGCCTGAAAAAGGAAGGAATACAGTCCATTCTGGTGGTTCCTATTTCGATCCGGGGGAAAAATGTCGGCATTCTGCGGGTACTGTGCAAAAAACCGCATCATTTCAATCCGGATGAAATCAATTTTGTTGCCGCCTTAGGTGAACAGTGCGGCATTGCCATTGAAAATACCCGGATTTTCGCTGATCAGCAAACCCAGTTGAATTACTTTGAAACCATCCTGGCCATCAGCAAAAAAATCAATACCACCTATGAACTGGACGAGATTCTGGATCTCATCGTTACCCGCCTGCCTGAGGTCATGAATCTGAAAGCCGCCACCATCCGCCTGATGGAAGAAAACAAAGGGGACCTTGAACTCAAGGCCGCTTATGGATTGAGCCGTACCTATCTGGAACGGGGCCCTCTGGACAAGGAACTGGCCACCTATTATCTGAAACAGGGAGAACCGGTGGTGATTCTGGATGCCAAGACAGACCTTCATACCCATTATCACAAAGAAGCGGAACTGGAAGGCATCAGCAGCATTCTGGCCGTCCCGGTCACATTCAACGAGGAAGTGATCGGTATTCTTCGCCTGCTGACTGAACAGGTGCGGCAATTCTCCCACGCAGACATCAATTTCGCCCTGGCCATTGCCGAGCAGAGCGGCATTGCCATCCAGCGGGCCATCGACTACAACCGGCTCAAACAGACCTGCAAAGACAGATAACCACCCAGCACGGAAACAACTATTGGAGAACACCCATGAATTTCACCATTGATCACTTCAACATCAATGTTCTGGATCTGGAAAAAAGCCTGGCTTTTTACGACAAAGCCCTGGGCCTGAAAGAAGCACGGCGCAAAACTGCGGATGACGGCAGCTATATTATCGTGTATCTGGAAGACGGCATCAGCGCCAACAAACTGGAACTGACCTGGCTCAAATCCCAGACCACACCCTATGACCTGGGAGATGAGGAGTTTCACATCGCCTTTAAGACCGATGACTTTGACGCAGCCCATGCCCTGCATGAAAAAATGGGATGCATCTGTTTTGAAAACCAGGAAATGGGCATCTATTTCATCAACGACCCGGACGGATACTGGC
>JAABTO010000194.1 GCA_011389835.1 Desulfotignum sp.
TCCGATCTGGGTCACCCATCGGGAGGGGGAGATGACACAGATCAGTTTTTCAAAAATGGAAGGGCTGGGCAATGATTTCATTGTCATGGATGACCGGAACGGGTCGATTGACGCCGGAATTTCATATTCAGAGCTGTCAAAAATATTGTGCGACCGGCATTTCGGGATCGGCGGGGACGGGATCATTCTGGTGAAACCCTCGAAAGATCATGACATCCGGTTTGTGATCTACAATTCGGACGGGTCCCGGGCCGACATGTGCGGCAACGGCATGCGCTGTTTTGCCAAATACCTGTATGAGAAAAAAATCATTGATAACAAACAGATCCGGGTGCAGACCGATGCCGGCACGGTCGTCCCGGAGGTGGTGGCAAATCCATCCGGCCGGGTGACCTCGGTGAAGGTGGATATGGGCCCGCCGGTATTGTCCTGCCGGGATGTCCCATTTATCAGTGACAAAGATACCGCCATCGACGAACCTGTCGATATGGCAGACGGCACCACAGTGACCCTGACCGCCGTGGGTATGGGCAATCCCCATGCCGTGGTGTTTGTGGATGATCTGTCTGAAGTGGATGTGGCAGGCCAGGGGCGGGCCATTGAAATTCACCCCCGGTTTCCGGCCAAAACCAATGTGGAGTTCATCCAGGTGATGGATGACCAGACCTTGAAAATGAAGGTGTGGGAGCGGGGAGCCGGCATGACCCTGGCCTGCGGCACCGGGGCCTGTGCGGCCCTGACGGCGGCCCATGTTACCGGCCGGACCGGCAACCGCGCCACCGTGATGCTGGATGGCGGGGACCTGTCTATTTTCTGGGACAAAACAACCGGGCATCTGTTCAAAACCGGCCCGGCCCGTCTGGTGTTTGAGGGAGTGATCCAGGTCCGGTCCGCCGGCGGTTCAAACACCGGGAACGGGTAATGACAGGGCTGTTTGTTCTCAGCTGGACACCGGTTCTGCTGGTGGGGGTGTGGATGGCGGCCTGATGATCAGGATGAGGCCGGGGAGACGGCGTCCTGGGACTTGCCATCTCCCTGGAGATAAAACTGTTTAAAATCTGACGGTAGCGGAGAGATAACCGTCCCATACTTTGTCAGCCACAGGAAATAATGCGTTCAGGGCATTCAGTTCCGAAATATTTTCAGGTGCCCCTAACGGATTGCCGCTGCCCGTGTATTTATAGTCATAATATCGGGTACCCAGTTTGACGAAAAAGTTTTGTCCGAAAATCGGCTGGATATAATACCCTTCATACACACTGCCCCGGGTGGCCAGTTTGCTTCCAACCAGAGAATCTTCAGCACCGGTGAAATTAAACCAGTATTTGGATCCCCAGTTGTACTCAAGGCCCAGCCGGGCGTTGAACGGCATGGGGAAAATAGCACCCGCATAAAGACTGTAGCCGTCACGATCTTCCAGGTTCCCGTTGGAACTGAGCAGCCCCTGCCCCATGATTTCATAAAACGGATTGGCAGAGATTTGTGAAGCAGATGTGTGACTCCAGGAAAGGGCCAGAAACAGGTCGATATCTTTTTCAAACGTGTCGTATAAATTTTTTCTCAACAGCAGTGATGCCGCATCCCAGTCCCCGATTTCCGTACTGGGCTGCATCCGGCTGATATATCCGCCGGTGTTTTGTTCAAACGTATACAAGCCGGTTGCCGGATTCTTAGCAACAGTAAACGGCATGACCGTCAGACCGGTGAATCCGTCAGTGATATCCCAGGCATGGGCGTAGTTGAGCACTGCACTGGTGGAATCGTCGTCAAATAAGGTGGCGATAAAGCCGAACATATGAACATCGTCAACATCCGGCTGACTGGCCTCCAGGGAATAGGAATTGCCCCAGTCCCCCTCGAATCCGACGCCGTAACAGAACTTCAGTGCGGCCCCATAGATGCCGGTGACCTCTTCAAGGCCGAAATTCAAAGATGCGCCGTCAAACTGCCAGTTGATGATCGTGCCCAAAGGCGACCCCGCTTCCAGGCTGTAGTTGGCGTATTCCAAAGGAGGCCCATAGGTGGATGGCCGTCGTCCCAGTGAAAAACTGACCGGGATGTTTTTCCAGTAGTTGTTGTAAAGAAAATAGGCCCGTTCCAGGCGCATGGTATCTCCATGGGGCAGAGAAGACGTGTTGCCGTCCATGGTGACATCGCCAAGACTGCCCTGATTGAACTTCACTCCGGAGGAATCGCCGAACACTTTATAGGCTGCCATTCTGCCGGAAAAACTCAGCTGATCGTTCACTTTGGCATGCATGTTCACATGAAACTTGTTGGTGAATATCACATCATTGTCTGCATCAAATTTTTCAGTGGGAGGGATCATGCCCGCCATGGCCATATTCTGGATGCGTTGCTGAATCTGACTTAAGGATGCGTTGTTGAATCCTCCAGATGCATACGGGGTAAAGAACCCGTTCACCAGTGCGGCCGGGGCCGCCTGCATATCCGAATAATGCAGAGTATCCGCCCGGGACCGCAGCTCAATGCCAAGGGACAGCTTGTCGGTGGCGGTGTGAAGTTCCGCCTTGTCCATTCGGTCGTTGAGATATTCTACCTCTTCGACCTCTTCAGCGTTCTTTTTTTCAATTTCAGCGATCTGTTCTTGAAGTTTTTGAATATTTTGATTCATGGTTTCCAGCTGTTCTTTGAGCATCTTCACTTCATCAGACGCCTGAACACCAGGTACGTAAAATCCCACCATGAAAGCAACTAAAAATAAAACCGCCAATCCTTTTTTCATCATGTTTCTCCAGTTAGCGTCCGAATTTATTTGCATTTCGCCGGTGTGGGAGAATCGGCGGCATGTTTGTACAGATAGGCATATATGTCTGCAATATCTTCATCAGACAGCTGTGACCATTCCTGTTTACACTGAAACTCCTCATAATCTTTTTTTTCAAACAGGCGTTTCCACTGGGCCATGGTTTTGCTGTCAGGACTTAAGGAAGGAATGGGTGAATCTACTTCACCCCTCTGGGCACAGGCTTTATAAACCTTCTTGTACGTATACTTGCCCTTTCTGTCATTCCCTTCCGGTTCATTTGCCATACCGATACCTGCTGTTGAAAGTATCAAGAGCAGTGACAGCATGAAAAAAATCGACTTGCGCATTGGTTTCTCCTTTTGATTTACTGGTGTTGTCATGTAAAAATACGTTTGTGTGACAATAAATTTTTTGCAACCATCATGCCATGGTTTTTTAAATGTTTCATCGGTCATGAAAAATACTGATAATATAGCCGTTTCAGTATGTTAGAGTGGTTTGTGTTCATCTCTGAGACGAACGGACCAGTTGTCCGTGTGTTAAGGTTTTGTTAATGGATGGCGTTAATAGATTAGCACTGTTAAAATACATGGGGATGATTTTAGAATGATGATAAAGTCTGTTTTCCTGAATGTGGTTGTCTAACCGGTTTTTATAAATTAATATTAATGCCTGCGCCCCTGACGGGCGGCAATGAACACTATGAAAAGCAGACAAGAAAGGACACATGGACCAGAAATATTCATCTATACACATCACTGTTGCCAAAGCAGCAGAGATCGCCAGACAGTTGTATCATCTGTCCGGGGATATTGTGCCGCTTCCTGGTGAGTTGGATTTCAACTTCCGGATCACGCAGGACTCCCGGAAATTTGTACTCAAGATCAGCCGGCCGGAGGTGTCTTCCGGCGATATCGCGTTTCAGCAGGCCCTGCTAACGTATGTGAACGCATCCCATGTGCCTGTGGCATGGCCGGAAACGATTCCAGCCGTGGACGGCAGATCCATATCCCGGATCGTGGATGATGCCGGAGCCCCCCGGCTGGTGAGGCTGTTGACCTGGATCGACGGCCGGTTGTGGTCCGATGTCAACCCCATCACCGACCGACTGCTGGAGAGCCTGGGCCGGCAGGCCGGACTGGTGACACAGGCGTTACAGGGGTTCGAGCATGACCAGGCGCATCGGGACCTGGAGTGGGACCTGGCCCGGGCCGACTGGACCCGGGATCACCGGCATCTGTTTTCCGGAGAACAGCGGGAGATCGTTGATTTTTTCCAGCACCGGTTTGCACAGATCCGGCCGGTCTATCAGGACCTGCGCAAAAGCGTGGTGCATAACGATGCCAACGACAACAACGTGGTGGTGACCGAAGACCGGATTGATCCGGAAGTTGCGGCCATTATCGATTACGGTGATGCCGTGTACACCCAGACCGTCAACGATCTGGCCGTGGCCGTGGCCTATGCGGTCATGGGCAAACCGGATCCGCTGGCCGCGGCCCGGTGCGTGGTCCAGGGGTATCATTCGGCTTTTCCCCTGCAGGCGCCGGAACTGACCCTGGTGCATACCCTGGTGGCCATGCGCCTGGTGATCAGTGTCACGAAATCGGCCCTCAACCGGATCAAAGAGCCGGAAAACACCTATCTGCTGATCAGTGAAAAACCGGCCTGGGACCTGTTGAAACGCTGGCGGGCCTTGGATGAGCATCTGGCCCATTACAGTTTCAGGCAGGCATGCGGCATGGCCTCCCATCCCGGCGAACCGGCATTTCTTGCGTGGGCGGAAACACAGGATATCCGGTTTTCAGACCTGATCGGCACCAATGAAACGGCTTTCCAAACCCTTCCGGTGCCAGTGCCTGTGGATTTGAGCGTGGGAAGCACCTTTCTGGGGCATGCAACCGAGTATACAGATCCGGACCGGCTGGCTTTTGAGCTGGGCTGTCTTTCCCGGCAGTGCAAGGAAGCGGTGCCGGCGGGCGGATACCTGGAATACCGGGCAAAACCGTTTCTGAAAACCCATGAGGCCGGCATGGAAACACAAGGGGCTGTCCGGGCTGAGGGCAACAGCGGGCCCATTTACCGCAGCCTGCATCTGGGCACGGATGTGTGGGCCAAACCGGGTACCCCGGTCCACGCCCTGCTTGACGGCCGGGTGGTGCTGGCCCGGATGGAAGGCAATGACGGCCCGGCCGGCAGTGCCGCACTGGTCCTTGCACACCGAACCACCGGCGGCATGCGGTTCTATACCCTTTACGGCGGCCTGGATCCGGAATGCCTGAACCGGCTGGACAAGGACCGAACCGTTGAAAAAGGGGAACGGCTGGGAAGGGTAACCCCTCGGTCAGCAGGCAACCTCCGGGTCCCGCATCTGCATTTCCAGGTGATGCTGGACTTGCTGGGGCACGGCTGCGGGTTTCCCCGGGTGGTGTTTCCGGAGCAAAAAGGGGTGTGGCAGGGCATCTGCCCGGATCCCAACCTGTTTTTCAAAGACCCTGCCCTGAAACGCGAACCGGCTTCGGATACGGGCAAGGTCCTGACATTCCGGAGACAGCACCTGGGCAAAAGCCTGAGCCTGTCCTATGACATCCCGCTCAAGATCGTCCGGGGCAGCGGCGCGTTTCTGGTGGATGACACCGGCCGGCATTTTCTGGATACTGTCAACAACGTGGCCCATGTGGGTCATGAGCATCCCCGGGTGGTGAACGCCGGCCAGGCCCAGATGGCCGTTCTCAACACCAATACCCGGTACCTGCATGACAGCATCAACCGGTTTGCAAAAGCCCTTCTGGCCACGTTTTCCGAGTCCTTGTCCGTGGTTCATTTCGTGAATTCCGGCAGCGAGGCCAATGAGCTGGCATTGCGCATGGCCAGGGCCGTGACCGGACAGCGGGACATGATCGCCGTGGAAGTCGGCTATCACGGCAACACCGGGGCCTGCATCGACATCAGTTCCTACAAGTTTGACGGCAAAGGGGGGAAAGGCGCCCCACCCCATACCCACATCGTGCCGTTGCCCGATGCGTTCCGGGGCCTGTACCGGGGAGCGGACACCGGCGAAAAGTATGCCGCCCATGTTCAGGATCAGATCGACCGGATCCATGAGGCCAGCAGAGGGGTGGCCGGATTCATCTGCGAGAGCATCATCAGCTGCGGCGGACAGATCGAGCTGCCGGACCGGTATTTAAAAACCGCGTATGATGCGGTGCGAACAGCCGGGGGCGTGTGCATCGCCGATGAGGTGCAGGTGGGATGCGGCCGGGTCGGGCATGCGTTCTGGGCATTTGAGCTGCATGGCGTGGTGCCGGACATCGTCACCATCGGCAAGCCCATCGGCAACGGCCATCCCCTGGCAGCGGTGGTGTGCACCCAAAAAGTGGCGGAGGCGTTTGCCAACGGCATGGAATATTTCAACACCTTTGGGGGCAATCCCGTGTCCTGCGCCATCGGCCGGGAGGTGCTGCAGGTGATTGCCGAGGAAGGCCTTCAGGAAAACGCCCGGTCTACCGGAGAATATTTGAAAGCCGGGCTGCGGGATTTGCAGAAACGGTTTCCCATGATCGGGGATGTCCGGGGTCAGGGCCT
>JAABTO010000195.1 GCA_011389835.1 Desulfotignum sp.
TTGATAAGAGACGGTGTGTTTTCTCTTAGGCTGCCGGTTCAATATTGATGGCACACACCTTGAGTTCCGGAATCTTGGCAACCGGGTCCAGCTTGGCGTTGGTCAGCCGGTTGGCAGCCGCCTGGGCAAAATGGAACGGCATGAAAACGGTACCGTCCACCGCCTTGTGAGACACCTGCAGCTTGGCGCTGACCCGGCCCCGGCGGGAGGCCACATTGACCAGCTCACCGGTGGCCAGCCCCAGTTTTTTGGCATCGTTTCTGGATATTTCCACGAAACACTCCGGTGCCAGCTCGTTGAGTCCTTCGGTTCGACCGGTCATGGTCCGGGTATGGTAATGATAAAGCACCCGTCCGGTGGTCAGAACGTAAGGATAATCCTCATCCGGCTGCTCTGCGGGCGGCTGGTGGTCGATGGCATGAAACAGCCCCTTGCCCCGGGTGAACTGGGTGGTATGCAGAATCGGGGTGCCGGGATGGCTTTCATCCGGGCAGGGCCAGTGGATACCGACCTTTTCGATGCGGTCCCAGGTGATCCCCCGGTAGGACGGGGTCACGGCACAGATCTCTTCATAAATCTCACGGCTGTTTTCATATTGCATGTCATAGCCCATTCGCCGGCCGATCTCACACAGAATTTCCCAGTCCAGCCTGGCGCCTTCAGGAGGTTCCACTGCTTTTCTCACCCGCTGAACCCGGCGCTCTGTATTGGCAAAGGTGCCGTCTTTTTCCGCCCAGCAGCAGGCCGGAAATACCACATCAGCCAGTGCCGTGGTTTCGGTTTCAAAAATATCCTGGACCACCAGAAACTCCAGGTTGGAGAGCGCCTTTTCCGCATGGTTCAGGTCCGGATCAGACACCATGGGATTTTCTCCCATGATATACAGGGATTTGAATTCCCCTTCATAGGCTTTTTCAATCATTTCAGTGACGGGCAGACCGGGTTTTGCTGGCATGCCGGTCACGTTCCAGGCCTTTTCATAACTCTGTCTGGCCTCGTCACTGGTCACGGCCTGGTAGGCGGTAAACACGTTGGGAAGGCCGCCCATGTCACAGGCGCCCTGAACATTGTTCTGACCCCGTAACGGGTTGACGCCGCCGCCGGGTTTTCCCAGATGACCGCAGAGCATGGACAGGTTGGCCAAAGATTTGACATTGTCCGTGCCGCAGGTGTGCTGGGTGATGCCCATGCAGTAACAGATGGCCGCGGCCGGGGCCTTGGCGAATTCCCGGGCCAGGTCGATGATATCCTGTGCGGCAATCCCCGTGATCTCTTCGACGCGTTCCGGTGTATAGGACGCCACCACGTCCCTGAATGCTTCAAAATTTTCCGTGCGGTCCGCAATAAAGGTTTTATCGTGCAGATCTTCTTTGATGATCACATGCATCAGTCCGTTGAGCCATGCAATGTCGGTGCCCGGATTGGGACGCAGCCATTTGACGGCAAGGTCGACCAGTTTGATGCGCCGGGGATCGATCACGTAGACTTTTTTGCCTTTCAGGGCCGCCCTTTTGATGAACGTGGACAGAACCGGATGGTTTTCCGTGGTATTGGATCCGGTCACTAAAATCAGGTCCGATGTCTCGATGTCCGCAATGGTGTTTGTCATGGCACCGCTTCCAAATGCTGCAGCCAGACCGGCTACGGTGGAGCTGTGTCACAGTCGCGCACAATGATCGATATTGTTGGTCTTGAGTACGGCCCGGGTGAATTTCTGGGCGATGTAATTGTCTTCATTGGTGGTCCGGGCAGAGGTGAGCACCCCCATGCTGTCCGGTCCAAACTGATCCCGGATCCCGGTGAGTTTTTCCGCCACCAGGTCCAGGGCCTCATCCCAGGAGGCAGGGACCTGTTTGCCGTCTTTTTTGATCAGCGGCGTCGTCAGGCGGTCCGGCGCGTTCACGAAATCAAATCCATACCGGCCCTTGACACACAGCATCCCGTCGTTGGGAGGCAGTCCCCGTTCGGCTCCGTCGATTTTGACAATGCGGTTGTCCTGAACATGGACATCCATCTGGCACCCAACCCCGCAGAACGAACAGGTGGTGCGCACGGTTTGGGTGGGAACAAACCGGTCGTCCCGGAATGCCTTGGTGGGAATCAACGCCCCCACCGGACAGACCTGGACACATTCCCCGCAGAACACACAGCTGGAGTTTCTCAGCGTGGCGCCGGTTCCGGCGATAATTTTTCCTTTATCACCCCGGAACCCGAAATCAATGGCCTGGTTCACCTGGAGCTCATTGCAGGCGGCCACACACCGGCCGCACAGAATGCACCGGGACATATCCCGGATAATGAATGGGTTGTCGGTTTCCACCGGCACTTTCACCGGTTCTCTGTGCCGGCCGCTGACCCGCCCCTTGACCTGATACCGGTACGCCAGGGCCTGAAGCTCACAATCACCCCACACCGGGCACAGTTCCTCTTTCTGATCGTTTTCCATGGCTGCGATCTGAAAATCGGTCCAGGATTCATCCTGGGATGATCCGATATCACAATTGTGATTCCCCGAATCCAGCATCAGTCCAATGTAAAATCTGCGGTATTCAACGATTTTCGGGGATTCCGTATGAACCACCATGCCGCTTTTGGCTGGCGAACTGCATGATGACACCAGCTTTTTTCCCCAGGATTCTTCCAGCTCCACAATACAGACACGGCAGGCCCCTGTCGCGCGGGTGCCTTTCAGATAGCAGAGATTGGGGATATCGATATTATTTTCCTTTGCAACGTCCAGAATGGTCTGGCCGGGTCTAAATTGATAGACGTGACCATTGATGGTAATGCTGTTCTGATCCATGGTGAACCCTTCCTTAAATTTTACTTTCCGGTCATCCCTTATTCAGACACTAAACAATCTCATCGCATGTATCACAGTCCCCTGTTGATGTCAATAACCCGCCGGAGTTCACTTCCGACAGGAATGACAAACCTGTCCGATGAATATTCCACCCCCCTGATTTCTGCGCGAATCTGCACCATCACATCTTTGCTTTCCTTAAAATTGTCCTTGACATCCGGGGATTGAATTTTTAGCTTGAATCAATTATTTTTTACACTTACCAAAACATACAAGTGGAAATATCATGCCGGAACAGGAAACCTGCCTTTGTTCATCCGATTATCCCATGCCGCTGTCTTCCCGGGTAACGGTACTGGGCAATCATACCATCAACCTGTTTCTGGTACAGGGCGACCGGAAAACCGCCCTGTTTGAGGTTGGCATTTCCGGAGTGGTGGACACGGTAATCCAGCAGCTGGACCACATGGGGGCGGTGCCGGATTTTCTGATTGTCAGCCATCCCCATTCCGATCACATTACCGGACTGTTGGGATTCCTTTTTCCCGGCAAGGAGTTCTGGCCCCTGTTTTTCACGGGCGCCAAAGAATACCTGGACACACAGACACAGATCCAGGCCATGGCACCGGCCATTGTGTGTCCGGGTCATCAGGGTCCGTTGCAACACCAGGCAGCAAACGCAGGTATCCAGGCCGGCATCGATGCGGCCCGTCATTTCATCAAACGGGTCACCCGGACATCATTGACGGATCACGAACTGGAAGCCCGGCTGTTCAAAGAAAGCTACCGGGATGAGTTCACTCAGTACACCAGAGAAAATATCGTCAACTGCAACCGGCTGCTTATCAAACGGGCCCGGCAGATGACAGATGACTGCCTGACGGGAGATGCCGGATGACAGACACCCGCTTTTCAGACCGGATCCGCCCGCTGCGGGACGAAATCGACCGCATCGATTCGCAGATTCTGACCCTTCTGGCCAGACGCCAGGAACAGGTGGGACAGGTAGCGGCCCTGAAAAAAAAATGCGATATGCCGGTATACCATCCTGCCAGAGAAGAGGATATGATCTCCCGCCTCAGAACCCAGGCAATGGAAAAAGGGCTGGACCCGGATGTCACGGAAAACCTGTTCCGGGTAATCATCCGCCAGTCCCGGGTCAAGCAGACCTTTTCCATGCAGTACAAAGGGGTCCGGCCCGGTGCCGGGGTATTGATCATCGGCGGTGCCGGACAGATGGGGGCCATGTTCGCCTCTTTGTTTGAAAAATCCGGATACCAGGTCCGGATTCTCACGGAATCGGACTGGGACGATGCGGCCCGGTTGTGTGACGGCATCGATCTGGCCCTGGTGTCCGTGCCCATTGAACACACCGTGACAGTCATCGAGAAAGTCGCTCCGTTCCTGCCGGCCAACGCACTTCTGGCAGACCTGACCTCCATAAAAAAAGCCCCGGTGGCCGCCATGTGCACGAGCCACACCGGACCGGTTCTGGGGCTGCATCCCCTGTTCGGTCCGACCACCTCCTCTCTGGACAAACAGATCATCGTGTATTCACCCGGCAGAGACATGACCGCCGGTCACTGGCTGGTGGAACAACTGAATCTGTGGGGGGCCATTCCGGTGCAGGCCGCGCCTGAAGAACATGATGACATTATGGAAATCGTCCAGGCCCTGCGGCACTTTGCCACCTTCTGCTTCGGCCGGTTTTTGTTTGAAAAACAGGTGAAAATCCAGCGTACTCTGGAGTTTTCCAGTCCTATCTACCGCCTGGAACTGGGCATGGTGGGACGGCTGTTCGCCCAGGATTCGGGGCTGTATGCCCAGATTATTTTCGCCACAAAAGAACGGCGGGAACTTTTGCAAGAGTTTGTCCGCTCATTGAGCCAGCATATCGACATGCTTGAAAACAAAGATATCCCCACGTTCATCCGTCAGTTCAACGATATTGCCGCGTGGTTCGGCCCGTTCAGCGACCAGGCGCTGCGGGAATCCACCTTTCTCATCGACCGGCTCATCGAACGGTTCTAATAATTGGTGAGCTTGATCTCGATTCGCCGGTTTTTGCGGTATGCTTCCGGGGTATCTGCCGGATCGATGGGATGGTATTTGCTGAACCCGGCGGCGGCCATCCGGTTTTCCGGAATTTTCTGGCGGCTCAGAAACCGCACCACTGACAAGGCTCTGGCTGTGGACAGTTCCCAGTTGGAAGCAAAAAACTCATTGTTGATGGGAATTTTGTCGCTGTGGCCGTCAATCTGGAGAATCCAGTCGATATCGTCGGGAATCTTTTGGGCAACCATCATCAACGTATCTGCCAGGGCTGTCAGATGTGCTTTTCCTTTTTCCCCCAATTCGGCGGATCCGGAGGCGAAAAACAGTTCCGCCTGAAACACGAACCGGTCCCCCCGGATCTGTATGGCCGGGTTGTCCCCCAGAATCTGTTTGAGGCGGCCGAAAAATTCGGACCGGTACTGGGTCAGTTCATGCACTTTTCTGGCCAGAGCAATGTTCAATTGTTTGCCCAGGTCTTCGATCTGTTCGTCTTTTTTCTCTGCTTTCTTTTCTGTCTCAGCCAACGCGGTTTTGATCACCTCCAGCTGCTCTCGGAGCCGGGAAATCTGATCGGTGAGCAGGGCCACCTCAGCCCTGGCCGATGCAGACAGCTGCCGCTCCTTTTCAATGCTTTCCTTCTGGGATGCCAGCACCGCGGACAAGGCCTGGATCCGGATATCCTGTTTCTCGATTTTTTCCTGGGCCAGCAGCGTGGTTTCGGTCTGATCCGCCAGCCGGGCCGCCAGGCGCATGGAACGGTCTCTGAGCACCCCCAGTTCCCGGTCCCGGGATGCCATGGCCGCTGCCAGATCCCCCACTTCCTGTTCCAGCTGTTCTCTGACCTGCCGCAGGGCGGATATGTCCTCGTTAAGGCTGGCAATGGTAAGCATCTGCTGTTTTAATGTTTTCTCATCCATTTCGGCCCGGGTCTGATAATCCGCCACCTGGGACATAAGCACTTCCTTGTCTTCGGACAAGGCGATAATGGTATCGGACAACCGTGCCACCTGGGCTTCCAGTTGTCCGGATTTCTCCTTTTCAACCCCCAGCAGTTCCGCCAGCTGGTTCACCTGGGCGTGAAGTTTTGCCAGTTCACTCTCCTGGCCCTTCAGCACTTCACTGAGCAGAAACTGGGCCACTATAAAAATCATCAGAACAAAAATCACCACCATCAACAGGGCAGACAGCACATCCACATATCCGGGCCAGGCTGTGATGGGGCTTGCGTTTCGCCGCGCTCTGGATAACATGTCCGCTCCTGTCAGGCTTTGGATTCCGGATTTTTATTCTGCTGCTGTTTGAGCAGTGCCGCCATGGCCTGGTTGTTTTTCTGCATCTGGTTGATCAGCACCCGCAGGTTGGTATCAATGTTTTTGAACATCTCGATCGAAGCCCCCGGGCCGGTCTGGGGCAGATCATCCACATCCACCAGCCGGGTCACCCCGGACAGCCACTCTTCCATCTCATTGAAAAACCGGTTCTGGGCAT
>JAABTO010000196.1 GCA_011389835.1 Desulfotignum sp.
GGCCTGGCACGCACATCCGGCCGGGCCTGAAAATTTGCTGTCCGGGTCAGTTGCCCCGCTTGACTGCCCGGCTCAATCAGCCACAAACAGGTTGATGGGCTCGATATACACCGGGTCCTGTTCATCCAGCACCTGAATCAGGTCTTTGTGCATCCGCTGTTTCAATTCCTTGAAAATGCCCCGCTTCTTGTCAAACGCCGCCGCAAATGCCAGGGCCTCGGTCATAAGATGTTCCTGATCGTCGCAGGCCTTGACGATCACACCATTTGCTTCAAGTTGTTCGGCGGTCATGCGCTGACCGGACAGAAGCATCCGGTTGAACATCGGTTCGGGTACGGCCTTGCGCACAAACGCAATCATGCCGGGCAGAAACGGAATTCCCACATCCACTTCAGGAAAGCAGAAAAATCCCCGGTCCTTTTTCATGAACCTGAAATCACAGGCACAGGATACAATGGCGCCGTTGCCGAACGCATGGCCGTTGATGGCTGCGATCACGGGCATGGGAAACAGCAGCAGTCGCTTGAAAATCCGGTTCATACCATACATGAACGCCTTGACCGTGTCATGATCCTTGTCCTGGATCTTTTTGCCGATCCATTCCACATCGATGCCCTGGGAAAAATTCTTTTCATCGGTCGAGGTCAGGATCACGGCCCGGACATCGGCATCCTCCTCGATCTGATCCAGACAGGCGTTCATCTCCCGGGAAAATATCCGGTTCATCCGGTTGGGTCCGCTGCACATTGTCAACACAGCTGTTCGGTTGTCTTTTTTCCATGTCACCACCGGCATATCGTCTCGCTCCTTGTGTGGTTAAAGGTCAAATTGCCAGACCGCAACACATGCGGCCGATGCTTCTATTTATATGGTGTGCGTCCAGACATCAAGATTTTTTCGTGACTCAGTTTTCCAATCCCTTGTAAAACGGCCCGTTTCCGCACCCTCCCCGGTTGATCTCCTCCCAGTTCCGGAAGGAAGCGTATGCGTCCGGATCGATGGGGTAATCCCAGGAACCGGCCCGGTGAACGACCCGCCCCCCGAACCCGGTTTTGAACCGGTACAGCCCGAAAAAAGGATGATCAGTCAAATGGGCCGGAGAGACGGCCCCCATATCATATGTTTTGCAATTCAGGGCTTTGGCATATCGGATCGTTTCCCAGTGCAGGGCATAACTGGCCATGAAGTTCCGTTTGTTCATGGCGGATGCCCCATACAGAAAATACGCAGTTTTTTCTGTGATGGCGACTATGGCCCCGGCCAGCACATCTTTGCCGTGAACCGCCAGCATCAGTTTGACCTCACAGGGATCGGGGTTTTCTTTTTGGGAAGTAAACAGGGTTTCAAAATAGGGATACTCCCTGACCAGAAATCCTTTGCGTTTCGCGGTTTCCAGATGAAGTTCATGAAAAACCGGCAGCGCTTTGGTGGAAGCGGCATACACCCGGACCCCTTTTCTTGATGCCAGCCTGATATTATAGCGTGTTTTGGTTTTCATGCGTGACAGCATCATGTCTTCGGTGTCATGGATATCGATGACGTATGAGTCCGCCACGGTCATATCCACGGGTGTTTTTCTGAAATTCCAGTTTCTGGTTCCGAAATTCATGCGTATTTCCCGGATTCTTTCATCCGGAAATTCATGTGCCGGCTTTTTATCAAAAATTTCAGTATAGGGAGATTCCCACGGAAGATCATATCGAATAAAAGCCATATCCGAACCCATCTGATCGACAATGGATTCTGACAAAGATTCAAGATACGTCCCGTAGCTTTCCCGGCAGGGACCGAACTCGGGGCCCTGGGGGACATATGCGGCACAAACACCGTCGTTCAACGATTTGACCAGCACCAGCATGTCTCTTTTGGATATTCTGTCCTCAATATCATAGGCACGCGGCTGCCAACCAAGCCGGGCTTTGACCTGGGCCCAGTATTGTGTTTGAAAAATAATATCCGTGGGCAGCAGCTGTGTCACTTTTTTGGGTTTTACCAACAAATGCATAACCCCTCACCTTTTCTGTCTTTTTCATTTCACCTGGCTTGTCAGCGGCGAGGGTAACAATTAATTCTTGACAATTAAATACCACAGGGTGATATTATTTTTTTTCAATCCATGACAAACCCGTGATGAGGAAACCATGAACCAACCGCTTCATTTTGATACCCGGGCCATTCATGAAGGCATCAAGGCCCATGAATGGGAAGGATCGACCCTGCCGCCCATTTTCCAGACGGCCGCCCATTTCCATGACACCGCCGCCCAACTGGGACAGACATTTGCCGGAGAACGGCCCGACCATATCTACATGCGCCTGACCAATCCCACCAACCGGTTCCTGGAAGAACGCCTGGCCTCTCTGGAATCCGGACAAGCCGCCGTGGTCACGGCTTCGGGCATGGCGGCCATCAGCAACGCCTGCATGACCCTGCTGCGGGCCGGGGATGAATTTGTGGCCTCCTCATCCCTGTTCATGTCCACCTATACCCTGTTCACAAATATCTTCAAAAAATACGACATCACCGTGCGCCTGGCCGATCCATTGAATCTGGAAGCCATTGCCGAACAGATCACCGGCAAAACCCGGTTCGTGTATATGGAAACCATCACCAACCCGGGCATGGAGGTCCCAAACCTGAAACAGATCGCTGCCCTGGCCCATGAAAACGGTGTGCCCCTGATGGTGGACAACACCCTGGCCTCCCCCTGGCTGTGCCGGCCCATCGAACTGGGGGCCGATATCGTGGTGCACTCCACCACCAAGTATTTTTCCGGGCATGGGGCCGCTTTAGGCGGCGTGGTGGTGGATGCCGGAAACTTCAACTGGGACACGGACCGGTTTGCCGATTTTGCCCCGTTTACGGCCCAGAAAGGCAACCTGGCGTTCATCCACCGACTGTTCAAGGAACACCATGTCAATTTCGGCACCACCGCGGCCCCGTTTCATTCGTTTTTAACGGTTCTGGGTCTGTCCACCATGGGGGTGAGAATGGAACGGCACATGACAAACGCCATCCAGACAGCCCGGTTTCTCAGGGAACATCCCAGGGTGTCATGGGTGAATTTTATCGGATTTTCCGATCATCCCTGCCACGGCATGGCAAAAAAACAGTTTGATGACAAAGGGTTCGGCACCATGATGACATTCGGCCTGGCAGACCAGGATGCCTGTTTCAGGCTGGTGGACAACCTGTCCATGATCCTGAACCTGGCCAACCTGGGCGACTGCAAAACCCTGATCATTCACCCGTACTCTTCCCAGTATGTGTCGTTTCCCCAGGATTTGAAAGACCGGCTGGCCGACCCCTGCCTGCTGCGGTTTTCCGTGGGGATCGAGCATATCGATGATATCTGCGGTGATCTGTCGGCAGCCCTTGAAAAGGTGTGACCATGAGTGAGTATATCGATCATGATCCGAACGGGACCACCGTGGGACAGGTGGAAAAACAGTTCTTCACCTTTGCCGGGACCGATGATCCATTCGTTTTGGAAAGCGGGGCCTCTCTGGGGTCTGTCACCCTGGCCTACGAGACCTGCGGCACCCTGAACCCGGACAGATCCAACGCCATCCTGGTGCTCCATGCCCTGTCCGGCGACTCCCACGTGGCCGGGTATTACCGGGCCGATGATGCCAAACCCGGGTGGTGGGACATCATGGTGGGGCCGGGCAAGGGCATTGACACGGACAAATATTTTGTCATCTGTGCCAATATCCTGGGTTCCTGTATGGGTTCCACCGGACCGGCATCCGTGAATCCGGCCACGGGAAAA
Organism: Desulfotignum sp.; assembly: GCA_011389835.1. GTDB lineage: Bacteria > Desulfobacterota > Desulfobacteria > Desulfobacterales > Desulfobacteraceae > Desulfotignum. The sequence goes on from JAABTO010000196.1 coordinate 3,773, forward strand.
CCATATGGCACGGATTTTCCCCTGATCACCATCGGAGATATGGTGCGGGCCCAGAAAATTCTGGTGGATCACCTGGGCATCGACAAACTGCTGGCCGTGGTGGGGGGCTCCATCGGCGGCATGCAGATGCTGGAATGGTGTGTCCGGTATCCGGACAGTGTGGCATCTGCCGTGGCCCTGGCCACCACCTGCCGCCACTCCGCTTTGGCCATCGCCTTTAACGAGGTGGCCCGGCAGTCCATCATGGCAGACCCCAACTGGCGGGGCGGCCATTACTATGACGGTCCAAGGCCGGGCATGGGGCTGGCCATCGCCCGGATGATCGGGCATATCACCTATCTGTCCGATGAATCCATGCGCCTGAAATTCGGCCGCAGGCTCCAGAACAAAAGTGCCCTGAGCTTTGAGTTCGGGGCTGATTTCCAGGTGGAATCCTATCTTCAGTACCAGGGCAACAAGTTCATCGAGCGGTTCGATGCCAACTCGTTTCTCTACATCACCAAGGCGGCCGACTATTTCGACCTGGCCCGGGAACACGGCAACGGCTCCCTGGTCAAAGCGTTTTCAAAATGCCGGGCCCGGTTTCTGGTGGTGTCCTATACCTCGGACTGGCTGTATCCCACCTACCAGTCCAAAGAGATGGTCACGGCCATGAAAAAGACCAACCTGGATGTCAGTTTCTGTGAAATCGAAGCCCAGTGGGGCCATGACGCGTTTCTGCTGCCCAATGACAAACTGGACCACCTGATGGCCGGATTTTTACGGAGTGTTGCCCATGCATCCGCTGCGGTATGATTTACAGCTCATCGCCTCCTGGATCACCCCCGGGTCCCGGGTGTTAGGTCTCGGGTGCGGGGAAGGGGATCTGCTGTTCTGGCTCAAACAGAACAGACAGGTGATCGAGCGGGGGATCGAACTCAAGGAGTTTCGGGTGGTCAAATGTATTGAAAAAGGCATTTCCGTACTCCAGGGGGATATCAACACGGAGATCCGTGATTACCCGGACCAGGCGTTCGACTATGCCATCTGCTCCCAGACCCTCCAGCAGGTGTATGACCCGGTATCCCTGATCCAGTCCATGCTCCGGGTGGCGAAAAAATGCGTGGTCAGTTTTCCCAATTTCGGCCATTACCGGATCCGCACCCAGCTGATGGCCACCGGATGCGCCCCGGTCACAAAAGAACTGCCCTATGAATGGTACAACACCCCCAATATCCGGGTCCTCAGCCTCAGGGATTTTGAAAATTTCGCCCGGCAGGCCGGATTCACCATTCTGAAAAAAGCGGCCATCAATATGAAAAATCATCAAATGGAAGGAAAAATCGTCACATTTTTACCCAATCTGTTTGCCACTTATGGTATCTTTCTGATCGGGCATCCATGATTTGGCCAAAACAATACCGATAAACCATCATCAACCATTGACAAGGAGACCGCCATGGCATTTCAAGACATTGTGGTGACACCCCCCGCCGATCACGTGGCAACCATCACGCTGAACCGGCCCGAGCAGATGAACACCTTCAGCACACGCATGGCACAGGAACTGAACCAGGCCCTGCTGGATCTGGATGCGGATCCGGCAGTCCGGGTGATCCGGCTGAAAGGGGAAGGCAAGGCGTTCTGCGCCGGCATCGATGTCAATGAACTGGCCGGCAAAACCCCTCTGGAATACCAGGCGTGGATCGAGACCATGGAGCATCCCCTGCTCACGATTTCCCGGCTCGACAAACCGGTGATCGCCCAGGTGCACGGGGTGGCCGTGGCCAATGGCATGGGACTGGCCGCCGCCGCCGATCTGGTCATGGCTGCGGACACCGTGCGCATGGGTTTGACCGCTATCAATGTGGGGCTCAACTGTGTGGGACCCATCATTCCGGTATCCCGCTGCGTGGGCCGGAAAAAAGCCCTGGAACTGCTGCTGTACGGCAACCTGATCAAGGCCCGGGAGGCGCTGGATCTGGGACTGGTGAACAAACTGGTGCCCGGTGAGGACCTGGACGAGCAGGCCCTGGCGTGGGCCGCTGAACTGGCCCAAAAGAGCCCGGTGGCGGTGCGCATCGCCAAAACCGCGTTCTACCGGTCCGAAGACCTGCATTACGAGGCCCGGTTTGCCTACATGAACGAGGCGTTCGCCCGGCTGTGCACCACACAGGATGCCAAAGAAGGCGTAAACGCATTTTTTGAAAAACGGCCTCCCCAGTGGCAGGAAAAATAAGGAGCGCGCATGACATCTTCAACAGACTGGCACCCCGGCACCCTGCTGGCACTGTCCGGATCCTACTGGAAAACCTGTACGCTTCATGCCGGGGTCAAACTAAATATCTTCACCTGTATCGGTCCTGACACCCTGACGGCAAAACAGGTGACCCAAAAACAGCGTCTGGATCTGCGGGGCACCACCATGCTGCTGGATGCCCTGGCCGCCATGGACCTTCTGACCAAAACACCGTCCGGATATGCCAACACACCGGC
>JAABTO010000197.1 GCA_011389835.1 Desulfotignum sp.
AAATGTTTCCCTTCCCCCGGGCCGCCGCCAGATCCAGTATGATGTTTGCGGTGGGACCGTCCTTGAGACACCCGCCGCCGATTTTGATGACTTTCATGCCAGCACCTCGGGATTGACGATGTGCGGGACCCGGCCTGTTTTGTAAAATTCAATGATGTTTTCCGCCGCCAGAACGGACATCCGGTCCCGGGCCTCCATGGTGCCGGAGCCCGCATGGGGCAGCACGCACACATTTTCCATGGACAGCAACGGATTGTCCTTTGCCATGGGCTCCGGGTCGGTGACATCCAGGCCGGCCCCCCAGATCTGTTTTTTGTTCAGGGCATCGATCAGGTCGGGTTCCTTGTGGATGGGACCTCTGGCCGTGTTGATGAACACCGCGGAAGGCTTCATTTTTTCAAAGGCCCGGGCATTGAAAATATGCCGGGTCTCCGGGGTCAGGGCGCAGTGGACCGACAGGATGTCGCTTTGTTCCAGGAGCCGGTCAAATGAGACCCATGTGGCATTGAGCTGTTTTTCAGCTGCTGGATTTCGGGTACGGTTGTGATAGATGACCGGCATGTCATAGGCGGCCTTACACCGCTGGGCCATTTTGACACCGATGCGGCCAAGCCCGAAAATGCCCAGGGTTTTGCCCTTGAGTTCAAACCCCAGGTGGGCCGTGGGATTGAAATAGCCCCACTGCCCGTTGATAATGGTTTTGTGCAGAAAAAAGAACTTGCGGGCCGCGGCGATCATCAGGCCGAAGGCGATGTCGGCCGTGGCCTCGCTCATGGCATCCGGGGTATAGCCCACGGGAATGCCTTTTCGGGTGGCTTCCGGGATGTCGATGTTGTCGTATCCCACGGCAAACTGTGAAATAATGTCCAGGTGCGGGCACTGGTCCAGAAACCGCTTGTCGATGCGGTCGGTGAGGGTGCACAACAGGGACTGGTGATCCTTTGCCCGGGCGGTCAGCTCCTCCGGTGTCATGGGTCGGTCTTTTTCCCAGAAGGTGAGGCAAAACCGTTCCTGTCTGAGCAGGTTTATGCCGGCGGCCGGGTATTTCCGGGTGATCAGTATTTTCTGGTTGTCGATCATGGTAAAAATTACATTATGCAAGTATGGGGCGGGTGTCAAGCACAGATCCGGTTAAAACACATCCGGGGATCTGGATTTCCAGATCCCCGGACGGTTTGGTGTTACGGTTTTTCAATAAGTATACAAATCAGAGGCGCTCAAATATGGCGGCTGCGCCCATGCCGCCGCCGATACACATGGACACGATGCCGTATTTGCCGTTCACCTCTTTGAGATTGGCCAGGCAGGTGGCGGTGAGCTTGGCACCGGTGCATCCCAGGGGATGGCCTAAAGCGATGGCGCCGCCGTGGATGTTGATCTTGTCCATGTATTTTTCCAGATCCAGTTCCCGGATGCAGTAAAGGGCCTGGGAGGCAAAGGCTTCATTGATTTCATAAATGTCGATGTCGTCAATGGTCATGCCGGCCTGTTCCAGGACTTTGGGGATGGCGTATCTGGGACCCACGCCCATTTCATCGGATTTGCACCCGACTGTGGTATAGGCCACCAGCCGGGCCAGGGGGGTCAGGCCCAGTTCCTCGCATTTTTCTTTGGACGCGATGATGGTGGCCGCAGCCCCGTCCGTGGTCTGGGAGGAGTTGCCTGCCGTGACCGTGCCGTTGGCCTTGAACACGGTGCGCAGCTTGGCCAGTGCTTCCACAGTGGATTCACGGATACCGTCGTCATGTTTGACGAGAAACTGTTCTTTTTTGTAAGTGCCGTCATCCTGTTTCACGTACTTGATGGCCGGTGTGGGAACGATTTCCGTGAACAGCCCGTTGTCCCGGGCTCTGGCCGCCTTGGCCTGGGAGGCGGCGGCAAACGCATCCTGATCTTCCCGGGTAATCTTGTACCGTTCCGCCACGTTTTCCGCAGTGATGCCCATGGACACGAACATCTCGGGATCGGTACGGGAATATTCCGGATGGGGCCGGGGATTGTTGCCGCCCATGGGCACGTAGGTCATGGATTCCACGCCCGCGCCCATGGTGATGTCGGACCATCCCATCTGGACCCGCATGGAGGCCAGGGCAATGGCTTCCAGGCCCGAGGCGCAGAACCGGTTCACGGTGGCTCCGGACACCTTGTCGGGAAATCCGGCCATTTTCAGGGCCACACGGCCCAGGTTCAGGCCCTGTTCCGCTTCCGGGAACGCACAGCCCAGCATCACGTCATCAAAATGATCCACAGACAGGTTCGGGGTTTTTTCCACAGCCTGTTTCATGATAAAGGTGATCAGTTCTTCGGGCCGGGTCTGGTTGAACTGGCCTCTTTTCTGCTTGCAGCCCGGGGTCCGGACCGATTGAACAATATATGCGTCTTTCATTGGTATCTCCTCCTTCTAGTTTCTGAGCGGTTTGCCGGTTTTGAGCATGTGGTCGATCCGGGCGATGGTTTTTTCCTCTTTACAGAAATCCACGAATGCGTCTCTTTCCAGTTTCAAAATGGTGTCTTCACTCACTTCAGATCCCACATTTACATCTCCGCCACTCATGACATAAGCGATCCGTTTGGCCAGAAACGCGTCATGATCGCTCATGAAATTGCCGTTGCGCATGTTGAAGATTTCCGCATTCACCATGCCCTGGCCGGCATCGCCCATCACTTTCAACGGCTGTTTCATGGGGGGGGCATACCCGTCATCCACCATTCTCAAGACCTCTTTTTTGGCTTCGCCTACCAGGGTGTCCCGGTTGAACACGATGCGGTCCGCCTGTCCCAGAAATCCGTTGCCCACTGCCTGGGCCGCAGACATGGACACGGCAGCCATGCCGATTTTCATGAACGCTGCCACAAAAATCTTTGCCAGGTCCACGTCTTTCACGGTTTTGCCGGGCAGGGCATTTACATGTTTTTTCCACAGGTTCATGGTGCCGCCACCGGCAGGCAAAAGGCCCACACCTATTTCCACCAGTCCCATGTACAGCTCGGCATGGGCCACGATGCGGTCCGCACCCAGGCAGGTCTCACACCCGCCGCCCAGGGTCATGCCGTAAGGGGCCGCCACCACAGGGAAGGGGGCATATTTTGTGGCCTGGATACCATCCTGGGCTTTTTTCAAAAATGCATCGATTTCCGTGTATTTTTTGTCATGGCAGAGTTTGGCGATAAATCCCAGGTCGGCACCGGCGGAAAACGCGCCGGGCATGCCGCCGGCCTCGTTGCCGATGACCAGACCCACGCCGTTTTTGTCCACATACGCCAGGCTTTCGGCGATGGAATCCACAATCTGTTCATTGATGGCGTTCATTTTGGTGTGGAATTCCAGGCAGAATACCCCGTCTCCGATATCCACCAGAGAGGTGGATGCGTTTTCCGTAACGGTTTTGTTGTTGCCCTTGGCCGCGGCAATGGAGACCAGGGATTCGGGCACGGGCACAGGCTTGTACCCGGCTGAGACAAAGTCATAAAAATACCGGACCCCGTTTTCCAGTTTGTAAAAACAGGTGTTGCCGCCATCCAGCATGGCTTTGACATTGGCCGGTATCTCCAGGCCGTCTGCGGTCATTCTTTTCACCGCGTCTGACACGCCATAGGCATCCCACAATTCAAAGGGTCCCATTTCAAAGTTGTAGCCCCATTTCATGGCATTGTCGATCTCCACGATGGTGTCCGCGATCTCAGGGATCCGGTTAGCGGCATATTGAAAGGAGTTGGCTGCCAGTTTCCAGGCGAATTTTCCGGCTTTGTCATCGGCATTGAGCACAGTGTTGACCTTTTCGGTCAGGGTGCCGGCTTTTTTGGCTGCATCCAGGCAGGGAAAGGTGGGACGTTTCAGGTCTTCATATTCCAGGGTGTCCAGGTTCAAGACCTTGCGGACCTTTTTCCATTCCGGGGTGAGTTCGGTTTTGTAGAACCCGGCTTTGGTCTTGTTGCCCAGCAGGTTTTTTTCCGCCATTTTTTCCACAAAATCCGGCAACTGCATGATGTCGCGCTGCTCATCATCCACACACAGGTCATAGGAGTTTTTGGCCACATGCATCATGATGTCCAGGCCCACCAGATCCGTGGTTTTGAAAATGGCGGTTTTGGGCCGCCCCATGGCCGGGCCGAAAATGGCATCCACTTCGGGCACGGTGAGGCCGTCTTCCAGCATGAACCGCATGGCTGCGCTGATGCCCTGGATCCCGATGCGGTTGCCCACAAAGTTGGGGGTGTCCTTGGCCCAGACAATGCCTTTGCCCAGGTTTTTCTCGCCGAATTTTGCCATGAAATCCAGGACCTCCGGCAGGGTGTCTTCACCCGGAATCAGCTCCAGCAGATGCATGTACCGCACCGGGTTGAAAAAATGGGTGCCCATGAAATGCTGTCTGAATTCCGCGGAAAACCCTTCGGTGATATCCTTGAGGGGAATGCCTGAGGTGTTGGTGGTGACAATGGATCCGGGTTTCCGGATCTTTGCCACTTTTTCGAACAGATTGCGTTTGATGTCCAGGCGTTCCACCACCACTTCCACGATCCAGTCGCAGTTCCCCAGTTTGTCGATGTCATCCGCCAGGTTGCCGATGGTGATCAAACCGGCATCCTTTTTGTTGAAAAACAGGGACGGGGAAGATGCCAGGGCCGCATCCAGGCCGGCCTTGACGATCCGGTTCCGGGCGGCCGGGTCGTTCTTCTCTTCGTCTTTCAAGTCAAATGGAACAATGTCCAGAAGCAGTACCTTGATACCGGCTCCGGCCAGCAGGGCCGCAATGCCCCCGCCCATGATACCGGATCCGATGACTGCGGCCTGTCTGATTTTTCTTGCCATGATGCCCTCCTGCTAAAAAGTGAATATTGGTGATTTAAATGTCATTTTTATGAATGAGTATTCATTTTTGATTAACAGAAAAATGCCGGGGTTGTCAAGGAAAATTATTTTCCGAAGGATACAGAACAATCACATTCAATTTCAAAATGTTAGGCTGCATGGCCGGACGTGTCGTTTCCATGCGTATTCCCTGCACAGGGAAAAACAGACAAATGAATTATCATTCATCATTAAATCAGGCAGTGGATCTTGAAAAAAGAAACAGCTTCTGGTAGGCTACACCGTTGATTTTTACAGTTATTAAAATTTTCTATAACGGATGGAGACCCGTCGATGCCCCGGTTACCCGTAAAGATTCAAACTTTCTCAATTCTGAACATCGCCTCAGTTGCCGGTTTGATTCTCAAATTGCAGCAGCCTTCCGGGGATATTCCCTGGCACGAGGACGGCAAAACCGACCCGTGGGATCTGGTGGAGTCGGTGATGGGGCTCAATATGGCCGGGTACCATACCGAGGCCCGCCAGGCACTGGGATGGCTTGTGCAGCATCAGAATCCGGACGGATCCTGGTTTTCCGCATATAAGAACGGCATTCCCGAGGACCGGACCCGTGAAGCCCACATGGCCTGCTACCTGGCTGTGGGCCTGTTTCATGCCTACCTGATCACCCGGGACCGGTCATGGCTGGAATCATTCTGGGATGCCATGGAAAAAGGGATCGGGTACGCCCTGGATTTGCAAGTGCCCACTGGCGAGATTCACTGGGCAAGAAGCCCGGAAGGCAGGGTGGACCCCATGTCGCTTCTGGCCGGGTCTTCTTCGGTGTTCATGAGCCTGAAATGTGCGTTGAGCATCTGCCGGATCCTGGGACGGTCCCGGCCGGCCTGGGAAGATGCATGGGCAAGGCTGGGTCATTCGCTCAAAGAAAATCAGCATTCCTACAACGTCAGCAAGTCCCGGTTTTCCATGTACTGGTTCTATCCCGTTCTGTGCGGGGCGATCCAGGGGGACAGAGCCCGGGCCAGAGTGGAGAAATACTGGCATAAATACATGATTGACGGCCAGGGAACAAGGTGTGTGTCTGACCAGCCCTGGGTGACCATTGCGGAAACCTGTGAACTGGTGTTGACGCTGGATGCCATGGGCAACCGGGAAAAAGCCGGGATCGTGTTCTCCTGGATTCAGGACCGGGTGTATGAGGACAGGACCTTCTGGTGCGGGTATACCTATCCGGACATGGTGATCTGGCCGGAAGAAAAGATCTCCTGGACCAATGCTGTGGCCCTGTTGGCGGCGGATGCGCTGTATGACCTGACCCCGG
>JAABTO010000198.1 GCA_011389835.1 Desulfotignum sp.
GCGGCGACGGCACCCTGAGCGTGGCATTGCAGATGCATGCGGCGGGCTGGCCTGTGGTGGGTGTTCCCAAAACCATAGACAACGACCTGGAAGCCACGCTCATGACGTTTGGATTCGACACGGCCGTCTCCTGTGCCGTGGATGCCCTGGACCGGCTTCACAGTACGGCCCAGAGCCACGACCGGATCATGGTTCTGGAAGTCATGGGCCGGTATGCGGGCTGGATCGCGGCCCAGGCCGGACTGGCCGGCGGTGCCGATGTCATCCTCATACCTGAGATCTTGTTCAATTATGATGCGGTGTGCCGGAAAATAGACCGCCGTGAAGCTGAAGGGAAACACTTTACCCTCGTGATTGTGGCGGAAGGGGCCCGCCCGGCCGGGCAGGACTATGTCTCCGAATCTCCGGACACCGAAGACCGGGAAATCCGTCTGGGCGGCATCGGGCAGCAGGTGGCCGGAGAAATCCAGACCAGAACCAAAAAAGAGTCCAGGTGTGTGGTGCTGGGCCATTTACAGCGGGGCGGGACCCCTACCCAGTTCGACCGCCAGCTGTGTACCCGGTTCGGGGTCTATGCGGTTCAGATGATCGCGCAAGAACAGTTCGGCATGATGGCGGCCCTCACCGGTACGGGGATCGCACCGGTCCTGCTGGCTGATGCCGTGGACCGGATTCGCACCGTGCCCAGAGATGGGGAACTGGTGATGACCGCCCGGGCGCTGGGTATCAGTTTCGGGGACACCTGAGTGGTCCGGCGGCCGTTTACGGTACGATCCAGACCGCGCAATCCGACACCTGGCTGATGATCTGCCGGGACACCGATCCCATGAAAAAGGACCGGTTGATTCCGCGCCGGCCGATGACCAGGGTGTTGAACCCGTTTTTTTCCGCAAAAGTTACCACGTCGTGCCCGATGCGGCGGGAGCCTTCCAGGGTGTGAACCGCCACCTGATCCCTTGACAATCCCATCTGTTCGAATTTTTCTATGGCTTTGGGATAGAATTGATCCACGCAGGCCCGGTCTTTTTTTTCAATGATCTGAACAAATTCCGGATCCGCCTCCAGATCGATCTCACAATAATTGTGGGCCGTATTGGTCACATGGATCAGGGTGACATGGATCTCTTTGTTTTCCGATACCATGAACCCCACATGATCCACTGCCCGCAACGCGTCTTCAGATCCGTCAATCGCCACCAGAATCTTTTCTGGCGAATCCTGTCTGGCATCCTTGTTGACCATCCACACGGGAATCACCTGGGATCGTTCCAGAATCGCGTCGGAAACACTGGTATCAAAGAATTTATGGATTCCTGCCACGCCCCGCCGCCCCACCACAATGGCATCGAGCATGTGTTTCTGGGCATATTCGATCACATCCTGAGCCAGCCCGAGTTCTCTGGGACGGGTCAGCAGACGGATGCGGTCTTCCGGAAAACCGGCATCCGTCATTTCCGACTTGAGATGGGCCAGAACCTTCATGGCGGCGGCCTCGTTCTTTTTCAGGGCCTTGTTCATCTGAGCGCGGACGTGCAGGTCTCTGGCGGCTTCCTCTTTCAGATACAGGGAAACCGGGGCCTGCACATGAAACAGCACACAATGCAGATCTTTGATGAACGATGATGCCCGGGCCGCATATCTGACCGCCTGCAGGGATGTCCGGGATTGATCGACGGGAACGAGAATCTGTTTTTCCATACATGGCTCCTTTTTTTAAAAAAAGATATGACAGCATACCGCTACACCTGCCTCGGGTCAAGTCCGGAAACGACAATGGGTTTTTGCTTGCCTCAGGCGGCAGATGTGATATGCTGACAGATTGAATTCAAATTTAGAGGAAACCATTCCATGCTGCTGAAAATATATCCGGACAATCCCCAGGAAAGACTGATTTCCCAGGTGGTGGAAATTCTTGGCAAAGGCGGTATCATCGCCTATCCCACAGACACTTTTTACGGCATCGGTTGTGACATCATGAACAAAAAGGCCATTGAGAAAGTGTATGCCATCAAACAGCGCAGCCCCAGCAAACCGTTCAGTTTCATCTGTCCGGATTTGAAAGATATCGCCACCTATGCCAAGGTGTCCAACATTGCCTACCGGAACATGAAACGGCTGCTGCCGGGACCGTATACCTTTGTGCTGCCGGGGTCCAGAATGGTCCCCAAAATCATGCTCACGAACCGGAAAACCGCCGGCATCCGGGTACCGGACAACAAAATCGCACTGGCACTGGCGCTGGGTCTGGGCAACCCCATCATCTCCACATCCGCCACCGATCCTGAAGGCACCGTGTTCCAGGACCCTTCCCTGCTCCACGATTATTTCGACAACCGCCTGGATGTCGTTATTGATGGCGGCCCGGTTCCCGGAACCGCCTCATCAGTGATATCCCTGATCGATGATGAACCGGAGATTATCCGTTATGGCGCCGGAGATATCGATGTCTTTGAGTAGCGTCTGCGTCAGTTTCCGCAGAACCGATATCGGGCTGTCCTTGGGATACACCGTTACAGGATCCTCATCCATTTCAGCCAGTTCAGCCGCCAGGGCCACGGCATCCTCCAGATTTCCCATGCGGTCGATCAGATTCAGATCCAGGGCGGTCTGCCCGGTATAGACCCGTCCGTCCGCCAGCGCCGCCATCTCTTCTGTCGTCATATTCCGGGCCCGGGCCGCATCCGATACAAACTGCTGGTGAAGCTCATCCACCAGCTGCTGAAGCAGCTGCCGCTCATCGTCTGTGAGCTCCCGGAACACAGACCCCAGATCCTTGAACTCGCCGCTTTTGATGACCACGGGAGAAATGCCGATTTTGCCCACCAGTTCCGTCAGATTGACATACTCCATGATCACGCCGATACTGCCGGTGATGGTCCCGGGACTGGCAACGATGGCCTGTGCCCCGGCCGCGACATAATACCCGCCGGAAGCCGCCACAGACCCCATGGAGGCAACCACGGTCTTGACGGTTCGGGTCCGCATCAGTTCCGTGAAAATTTCCTGGGACGGACCCACGCCGCCGCCAGGGCTGTCCACCCGGACCACAATGGCTTTGATGGCGTCATCTTCCCGGAATTTTTTGATATTTTCAATCACCTGCCTGGAAGAAAAAATCGGACCGGTCACCTCGACGACGCCGATGTTCCCTTTTTGCTCATCAAAAGAAACCGCTGTGGTGACCATCATGCGGGAGATGGAAAAAACGACCAGCATGGCACCTGCACAGAGTACCGTGGCACAGGCTGCCAGAATCAGCAGAAAAAAAAGAATGGGATGACGTCGTGAAAACATGGGGGCCTCCTTTTTTCCAGATCATGCACAAAAAGGGCCGGGCAAAAAAATTACCCGGCCCCGAATACTCAGTCGTGTGCAGATCTGTTTCAGTGGTTTGAACAACCACTGCAGTGTGTGTTTTACTTGTCTTTTTTGTCTTCCTGAGTCTTGCTGGCCTCGATCTGCTCCTGAATGTTGTTGCGCAGAATTTCTCCAAAGGAAGATGTGGCCGGTTTCATGTTTTTGGCAAATTCCTCCAGATATCTGTCATCATCATCGTCTTCCAGCCGTTTGATGGAAAGTCCGATGCGGCGCTCTTCAGAATTGATATTCATGACCTTGGCGGTAATGCTGTCGCCCACCTGGTAATGGTCTTTGGGACTTTTGACATTTTCCTTGCTGATTTCAGACACATGAACCAGGCCTTCAATACCTTCCTCCAGTTCCACAAACACACCGAAATCCGTCAGGTTGGTAATGACACCCGAAATTTCCTTGCCCACTTCATACCGCTCGGCAACGGTTTCCCAGGGATCCGCCTGGGTCTGCTTGATACCCAGAGAAAACCGTTCATTGGCCTTGTCAATATCCAGGACCACCGCCTGGATGGTATCGCCTTTTTTGTAGATTTCAGACGGATGTTTGATCCGTTTGGTCCATGAAATATCGGAAATATGCACCAGGCCGTCGATATCATCGTCAATACCGATAAACAGACCAAATTCGGTGATGTTCTTGATCTTGCCCTCGATGATGGTGCCCACCGGGTATTTCTGAGAAATCACTTCCCAGGGGTTTTCCTGGGTCTGTTTGATACCCAGAGAAATCCGCCGGTTGTCCGGTTTGAGATCCAGGACCACCGCTTCGATTTCCTCGCCCACGGTGACCATCTGGGATGGATGCCGGATTTTCCGGGTCCAGGACATTTCGCTGACATGAATCAGCCCTTCCACGCCTTCTTCGAGCTCAATGAACGCACCGTAGTCGGTCAGGCTGACCACTTTCCCCATGATTTTCGAACCGATAGGATATTTTTCCACCGCCGTGGTCCAGGGATCCGGAGTCAGCTGTTTCATGCCTAAAGACACACGTTCTTTTTCAAAGTCATAGGACAGAATCTTGACCGTGATTTTATCTCCCACCGAATACAGCTCAGACGGATGCTTGACCCGGCCCCAGGAGATGTCGGTGATGTGCAGCAGTCCGTCCACACCGCCCAGGTCCACGAAAATACCGTATTCCGTGATGTTTTTGACGATCCCTTCCATGACCTTGTCGTTTTCGATGGCCTCCAGGGTGGCGGCCCGCAGTTTTTCCCGTTCCGCTTCCAGCAGTACCCGCCGGGACAGGACAATATTGTTGCGCCGTTTGTTGTATTTCAGAATCTTGAACTCATAGGTCTTGTTGACCATTTCATCCATGTTCCGGATGGGCCGCAGGTCGGCCTGGGATCCGGGCAAAAATGCCTGTAAGCCGATATCCACGGAAAATCCGCCCTTGACCCGGTTGGTGATCACGCCCTCGATGGTGCCGTCGGCATCATAGATGTCTTTGATGGCATCCCACACCTTGACCTTTTTGGCTTTGTCACGGGACAGAAGCACGGTTTCCTCTTCTTCATCCCAGACTTCGATCATGACCTCGAACTGATCACCGACATTGACATTGACATTGCCTTTTTCATCGATGAATTCCTGAATAGAGATCCGTCCTTCCGACTTGTATCCCACATCCACCAGGACCATGTCCCGGCCGACGGAGATGACCTTGCCGGTGACGACCTGCCCCTCCTCGAATTTTTTGAGGCTGGATTCATAAATACCCAGTAACTCTTCCATGGTTTCTTCACCGGTAATTTCCGTTTCCGGTGACAGGGCATTCACTTCTTCGGTTTCACTGGATTCTTCCTGGGTGTCCAGTTCAGCGTCCCGGGCCTCGACGTCCACGTCCTGTGTCTCTAATTCTTCAGTATTCATTTCCTGGTTTTCGTTCTCTTCAGCAATGTGGTTCATTAATATTAATCCCCCTAATCGAATTTAGTTACCCGCACCCATGAGTGATCAGACCACGTCAAGGAGTGCAGGTACAATTTATCTTTATAGCAATCAGCCAAAAAAAAATCAATAAAATAATCCATTGTTTTGCTGATTCTAAAGATACGTGAGCATCTCATCCACAACCTGGGGGGCTGTGAGCCGGGAAGAATCAATGAGAACAGCATCCGGAGCCGGTTTCAACGGGGCATGGGTACGCCGGGCGTCCTGATCGTCCCGGGCCGCCATGTCCGCCTGAATCCGGGAAAGATCTTTTTCAGCATCCGGCATTTCATCAAACCGGCGCCTCGCCCGGACCGCCAGATCCGCCTTCAGAAAAAATTTGACCGTGGCGTCCGGAAACACCACCGTGCCCATGTCCCGCCCTTCAAAAACCGCGTCCTGCTGTTGGGCGATCCGGCGCTGAATGTCCAGCAGCGCGGACCGGACCGCCGGTCTGGCCGAAGTGGCAGACGCCAGCATGCTGATTTCCGGCGTGCGGATGAAAGAAGTGATATCCCTGCCTGACGACAACACCCGCATTTCCTCTTTTTCCAGCACCACATTCAAATCCAGACGGGATAAAAATGCATCGAGCGCGGTATCGTTTTTCCAGGAAACGGCCTGGCGGTAAATTTCAAACGCCACGGCCCGGTAGAGTGCCCCGGTATCCACCCGGACGCAGCCCAGTTTTTTTGCCAGCAGTCTGCTGACCGTTGTTTTGCCGGCTCCGGCC
>JAABTO010000199.1 GCA_011389835.1 Desulfotignum sp.
TGGAGATTGCTCCGGCCGGAGAAATATGGTCGGTGGTCACTGAATCTCCCAGTAAAACAAGGACGTTTGCCTCTGAAATATCACCGGGTTTGTCTGTTTCCACTTTGAAATCTTCAAAATAAGGGGGCTTTTTAATGTACGTGGATTGGTCATCCCATGTGAATGTGGTGCTTTTTGTGACATCAAGGTCCTGCCAGAAGCGATCGCCGTCAAAAATTTTATCATATTCTTTCCTGAAAAATGCCTGTTTCACATGTTTTTGAACCAGGTCCCGGATTTGGTCATCCGACGGCCAAATGTCCTCAAGGTACACCGGTTCATTATTCGGATCGAGTCCGACAGGTTCGGTGTTCAGGTTGATATCGATTCTTCCGGCAATGGCAAACGCCACCACCAGCATGGGCGAAGCAAGATAATTGCCTTTTACGCTCTGGTGAATTCTGGCTTCAAAGTTTCGGTTGCCCGACAATACCGATACGACGTTCAAGTCGTTATCGGCAATCGCCTTTTCAATATCCGGATGAAGCGGACCGCTGTTGCCAATGCATGTGGTACACCCAAACCCTGCCACGTGAAAACCAAGCGCTTCCAGATATGGCAGCAGTGCGGCATCCTCAAGGTAATCAACCACCACCTTTGATCCCGGTGCCAGTGACGTTTTAACATAGGGGGGGATTTTAAGGCCTTTTTCAACGGCTGCTTTGGCGATAAGCCCGGCACCGAGCATGACCGAAGGGTTGGAGGTGTTGGTGCAGGAAGTGATGGCCGCG
Source organism: Desulfotignum sp. (assembly GCA_011389835.1). Taxonomy (GTDB): domain Bacteria; phylum Desulfobacterota; class Desulfobacteria; order Desulfobacterales; family Desulfobacteraceae; genus Desulfotignum. Next base: position 771 of record JAABTO010000199.1, read on the forward strand.
ATCACGATACATCCGTCACCCAGCTTCAAGGGCCGCCCGTTAATTTCCAGATCGATCAGCCGCTTGCTGACAGGCACACATTTCGGGGCACGACGGGTTTCACACCCTGATTCGTCGATAAATGTAGACAGATTTTCCGGTTCTGCATCACGGTGATATTCACATCCCAGTACTTCGGCAAAGCCGGATTTCAAATCACACAGGGGAATACGGTCCTGGGGCCGGGCCGGACCTGCCAGGCAGGGTTCAACCGTGGATAAATCAATTTCCACCACCCGGGTGTATTCCGGTTCGCTGTCTTGGGTGTAAAAAAGTCCCAGGGCCCTGGCACATGCTTCCACCACTTCCGCCTGTTCCGCACGGTTGGTCAGTTCCAGGTATTTAATGGTTTTTTCATCGATGGGGAAAAACCCAAGGGTAGCCCCATACTCCGGGGTCATGTTGGCGATGGTGGCGCGGTCGGTTACCGACAGATTTTTCATCCCCGGACCAAAATACTCGACAAATTTTTCCACCACTTTTTCTTTTCTCAGTATTTCCGTTACGGTCAGTACAAGGTCGGTCGCTGTCACGCCTTTTTTCAAGCCCCCGGTCAGCCTGACACCGATGACTTCAGGAACAGACATGTAATACGGCTGCCCCAGCATGACGGCTTCCGCTTCGATGCCGCCGACACCCCACCCCATAACCCCGATCCCGTTGATCATGGGGGTATGAGAATCCGTACCCACCAGTGTATCCGGGTAGGCCAGCGTATCTTGTGACTCTGTCTCCATGATAAAAACCCGTCCCAGATGCTCGAGGTTTACCTGATGGCATATGCCGGAGTTGGGCGGCACCACGTTAAAATTTTTAAAGCTCTTTTGCGCCCATTTTAAAAGCGCATACCGTTCCTGGTTTCTCTCATACTCTTTTGCCACATTTTTGGTGATGGCGTTGCCGGTTCCATAATAATCCACCTGCACCGAATGATCCACAACCAGTTCCACCGGCGCCAAAGGATTGATCCTGCCTGAATCACCTCCAAGGGCCTTGACCGCGTCCCGCATGGCTGCCAGATCCACGACCGCAGGAACCCCTGTAAAATCCTGCATAAGCACGCGTGCCGGATGATAAGGTATTTCCACGGGCGTAACGTATTGCTTTTTCCATGTTGCGATGTTTAAAAGATCTTTTTCAGTGACAATTCTGCCATCAAATTTTCGAAGCAAATTTTCCACAAGAATTTTAATGGAAAAAGGGAGCTTGCCGATATCCGGAACGCCCATTGCTTCTTCCAACCGATTGATGTCAAAAATCGTTATCTTTTTTTGGCCGACGTCAATGGTCTTCCGAAATTGATTTTTTTCCATGATTTCATCCTGAATGATTAAAAAATTAAGTCAATTTTTGATGGTTTCTTCTATCACGGATGGCTTGAAAATGACAGGGGCATTCGTGAAATGTACGGATCAAGGCCCAGCGGGTGAAAAATTCCAATCAGCGGCAATCTGCCGCCATGATCCCACCCGGATGATGTTGGGATGCGGCACCGGCCGAGCGTTCCATGGACGGTCATACAGCAGGACCGGAACATCCATCTGTTCTGCCAGGAAAAGGGCCGTGTCCAGGGAATCCTCCACGGCCAGATCATACTGACACGCCATCAGCTGGGTTTTAGAGATCACCCCGGGGTGATGTTCTCCAGTCCGGTTGTATTTATCCACCATGATGAATTCGGTATAGGCGATTCTCTGCCGGTCCAGCCAGGCCAGAGAGACGTCCCGGGCCGAAGGGGGGCGGCCCGTGACAATGTCCACCCGGTGACCGGCATCGATCCAGCGGGCCAGCATCTCTTTTGCACCGAACACCGGGTCAAAGTTCATCAATATGTCCGGCTGGTGAATCCGGTCGAAAAAATGCCGGTATTCCCTGTCCGTCAGTTGAAATGACACCTTCAGGTCAAAGCAGGTCAGATCCTCGAACCGGACCTGTCTGCCGAACTCCTGTTCAATGACCGCACTGTAAGTATCGGTTGTCCTGGAGATCACGTCATCCAGGTCCACGTAAATTCGTTTCATGATCAAACCATATCATATTCCCGGAAATTGGGAAATCTTCCGGTGCGGCAGAACCGGTGACCTTTTGTACACCAGAGCCCCCGGTGGGGGTGGATGAAACCCGAATATTTTTGTCTTGCCATCTGACACGCTTCCTGATTCAATTGGGGGCCATGAAAATTATCCGTGCCCGAACAGACCATATATTTATCGAGCAGTTCCAGGCGCTGCCCGGTCAGGCCTGGGTCCTTCTGGGAACCAACCGGTCCGGTATTGACGATTTTTTTGCTCTGGTCGCCGGCAGACCTTTCAGCGGCAAAGTGGAGGAACGGTCACTGCCGGATCGGCCCGGCGTGTTATCCTTCAAGGACCAGCAGGCCGTGTATGAATCGGAGCTGAAAAAAGATCAGACCGATTTTCTGGACCGCCTGGATCCCGGCACACCGGCCAGGGATTTTCTGAAACATCTCGCGCGGCATGCCGATCTCATTGAGGCTCTGGATATGACGGACAGTCTGGACAAAGGCTATCGCCAGCTGTCCACGGGCCAGACCCGGAAACTGCTGCTGCTGGCCCCCATCACAAAGGGAATGACCTGTCTGGTGATCCAGGCCCCGTTCGACGGACTGGATCCGGGCAGCTGCAAAGAACTGGACAGGGCCATGTGCCATTTGTTTTCCAAGGGGATCCAGATCCTGATGTTTGTCTACAACCCGGCGGACATGCCATCCTGGACCACCCATTTAGGGATCGTGGCCGACGGGCGTTTGATATATCAAGGTCCGGCAGAACAGGTCCCGGAACATTTCCTGAACCAGGCAAAGACACCGGATTTTCAGGCAACGGTTCAAGACTTTTCCCCGCCTGAGCAGACATCCTCAGACACGCAAGAAAAAAAAGAACTGGTCAGGCTTCACCACTGCACTGCCGGATATGGGGGCAACACCGTGTTCACGGATCTGACCCTGGTGGTGGACCAGGGAGACCACACCCTGATCACCGGCCCCAACGGCAGCGGCAAATCCACGCTGCTCCAGGTGATCACCGGGGACCATCCGGCGTGCTACACCAGCAACCTGACGCTGTTCGGTATCCGCCGGGGCACCGGGGAATCCATCTGGGAGATCAAGCAGCACATGGGCATTGTCAGCCCGGACCTGCACCGCAATTTCCGGGTGCCGGGCAGTGTGCTGGCATGCATTCTCTCGGGTCTCTTTGATTCCATCGGCCTGTACACTCCGGTGACCGATTCCCAGAAAAAACGGGCCATGACCTGGCTGGCCCGGCTGAATTTGGCATCAGCCGCCACTGTTCCTTTCCGGGATCTGACCTATGCGGACCAGCGCCTGGTACTCATCGCCCGGGCCTTGATCAAAGGGCCCCGGATACTGATTCTGGATGAACCTACCCAGGGGCTGGACCAGCCCAACCGGATTGCGGTACTGGATTTTCTGGCGGAAGTGGCCAAAGACGGCCTGAGCACCATTCTCTATGTCAGCCACCGGGAGGATGAGTGCCGGGATTTTTTTGTGCAGCATATCCGGATGACACCACCGGCCGGGTGACCCTTCCGCTGATTTTCACGGCATCGGTATTTTACCGCATGTCCACAACAATTTTGTTGCGGCCGGCATGTTTGGCTTCATACATGGCGTTATCTGCCCGGTTGAGCAGCTGGTCCCGGTCCATCCCCGGCTCTGGAACACAGGAGGTCACCCCCTGGCTGATGGTCGTCTGAATTTCTTTTCCATCGTATTCCATCACAGTACCTGCAATTTTTTCCCTCAGACGCTGCGCCAGATCCCGGGTGTGTCCGGCATCCCGGTCCGGCAGAAGCACCACGAACTCCTCGCCGCCGTAACGGGCCACCACATCGGTCTTCCGCTGGAACACCTGCCGGATATGCCGGCTGATGAGTTTCAAATATTCATCCCCTGCCGGATGCCCATATGTATCATTGACGTTTTTAAAATGATCGATATCACAGATCAACAGGGTCAACGGGGTCCTTCTCCGGCTGGACAGTTCCCATTCCAGTTCGAACAGCTCATCAAAATACCGGCGGTTGTAAAGCCCGGTCAGCACATCGGTCCGGCTGACTATCTCCAGCTCCCGGCTCTTTTCTTCCAGCAGTCGCTCATTTTCCAAGGCGGTCCAGTATTCATGGTTGCCCCGCAGGCTGATCAGTACCAGATAAATGGAATACAAAATCATGGCAATGCCCAAAGAGGGGACATCGCCGCTGATAAACACGACGGCAGTTATGGGCACCAGCATCAGAAAATTATAGGACACGGCCAGAAACAGCACCGGCATGAAGGACATCACCCCCCCGGCACTGAATCCCACCGTGCAGATGAGCATCAACATCTGGATGCCCCGTTGCTCACTGTACAGCAGAAAAAAAGCGGCCCCCACACCCCAGGCCAGGGCGGTAAAAAGGATACTGACAATGAGAATGATCTTATGCATCGCTTCATGTCTGTCCGGCAACTTTTTCGAAAACTGGACATAAATGATGCGAAACAGACAAATGCTGGTAAAAATGGCCAGAAACACCGAGCTGAAGGCCAGGTGCTGACGGATATACCCATCCGTAAAAAACAGAACCGGCGGTATCAGGATGTAGAAAAACACCCCGGACGTGGACCTTTTTTCCAGGTCATTGACCACTCTTGTGTTCAACTGCCGGTCTATAAACGTCATTTTTTAAAACTCTTCTGAAGATGTGGCCGGCTGATCTCCTGTTCTTTTCTTCCCAGCCTGTCAGATGACCTATATATCAGAGTGCGCCGGGAAATCAAACATTTTTTAAATGATACAAAAAAACCCCTTTTCAATTTAAAAAAAATCCTGTAAAAGGATCTGTTCTCAGTAGGAACGCGTTCGCCATATTTGACTTTATGGGACGCAGACAATAACCCAAACTTGAAGGTTTTATGCATTTAAAATTAAAATTCACATGGTTATTCGGAGAGTTATATATTCAAAAAACAAACTGGGTTTTGTTGCCTGTTCCTCAGTCACGGGAATTGCAGCAGATGCCGGAGGGGTAAACCACACCTGTTCTCTTACTTTAAAGCGTGCTGTTTCCTTCTCATGTGTTACCTTCCCTTCCTTGCATCACCCAGATTCTCCCTACAACCTATCTTTTAAAAGAAACCCGTTGAACTGAACCGGCGGCACGGCTTTGGCCGCCCCGGATCAGCCCAT
>JAABTO010000200.1 GCA_011389835.1 Desulfotignum sp.
CGGGCCAATATCGTCAATCTCAAGGCCGTGTTCAAGGGCGGCTCCGATCCCAGAGACAATGTCATGTCCTACCAGATATGGGTCACCCCGGACATGGACACCTCGGCCCTGTTTGCGGATCTGCGCAAAAAAGCAGATGAACTGGGCCTGGACATCCGGATTCAGCACCGAAACATTTTTGACGCCATCAACAAAATATAGCCATTCATTTGCAAGGAACTTTTCCATGTTTGAAGACCATGAAATCCTCTCCACCATTGAAATGGTGAAAAACGAACACCTGGACGTCCGGGCCGTGACCTTAGGCATCAACCTGTTTGACTGCATCAGCCATGATCTGGACACTTTCAGGCACAATATCCGGAAAAAAATCACGGGCCATGCCGGCTCCCTGAAATCGGTATGCGATGACGTGGGAGACAAATACGGGATCCAGGTGGTGAACAAACGCATCTCCATCAGCCCCATCGCGCTGGTCGGGGGCGCGTTTTCAGCTGATCAGATGGTGGAGATCGCCCATGAACTCAATGACATTGCCAAGGCTGTGGACATCGATTTTATCGGCGGGTTTTCCGCTCTGGTGGAAAAAGGCATGGCAACCGGTGATACGGCCCTGATCCAGGCCCTGCCCCGGGCTTTGGCCGAAACCCAGCGGGTGTGCGCCTCCGTGAACGTGGCCACCACCAAGGCCGGTATCAACATGGATGCTGTGCTGCTCATGGCCCGGGCCATCAAGCAGGCTTCGGCCCTCACCGCAGACCAGGACGGACTGGCCTGTGCCAAGCTGTGCGTGTTTGCCAACATTCCCGAAGACATGCCGTTCATGGCCGGGGCCTATCTCGGGGTAGGCGTGGCCGATGCCGTGATCAATGTGGGGGTGTCAGGACCCGGCGTGGTCAAACGGGCCATCGAGCGGAACCTGGAAAACGGCCCCATGACCCTGGGCAATATCGCGGAAGTGATCAAGCGCACGGCCTGCAAAGTCACCCGGGTGGGAGAACTCATTGGCCGGGAGGTAGCGAAAAACCTGAACGTCCGGTTCGGCGTGGTGGACCTGTCTTTGGCCCCGACCCCCACTGTGGGGGACAGCATCGGAGAAATTTTCCAGGCCCTGGGCCTGAGCCAGATCGGGGTGCCCGGCTCCACGGCAGCCCTGGCCATGCTCAACGATGCGGTCAAAAAAGGCGGTGCATTTGCCTCCTCCCATGTGGGGGGCTTGAGCGGCGCGTTCATTCCGGTGAGCGAGGATCTCAACATCGCCCATGCCGCCCAACAGGGATTCTTGAGCCTCGAAAAACTCGAAGCCATGACGTCGGTGTGCTCGGTGGGACTGGACATGGTACCCGTTCCCGGAGATATCTCCGAAGAGTGCCTGGCCGGGATGATCGCCGATGAAATGGCCATCGGCATGATCAATGCCAAAACCACGGCCACCCGCATCATCCCGGTGCCGGGCAAAGCCGCCGGGGACAGCGTGTATTTTGGCGGGCTTTTAGGGGAAGCCAGGATCATGGCCGTGCCCCATATGGCCGACACCAGCATTTTTGTGCATCACGGCGGTCGGATCCCCGCGCCCATCCACAGCCTGAAAAATTAAGCCCATGTCTGATTCAACGCCCCGGGAATCACCTCCGGGTGAATATTCAGCCCCGCACACCCCGGATACCAACCGGGTTCAGTACGGCATCATTTTTGTGATCACCCTGGTGCATTTTACCGGTGATTTTTATTCCTCGTTTTTTTCACCGCTTTTGCCGGCGTTTGTGGACAAACTGGGCCTGACCCTGACCCAGGTGGGGCTGCTCACCGGACTGGTGCGCCTGCTGGCTTTCATGATCCAGCCGGTGGTGGGATATCTGTCCGACCGGTATGAAAGCCGGTGGTTCGTGTTGGCCGGCCTGTTTCTGGCGTTTTTCTGCATCCCGTTTTCAGGCATCGCCCCCAATTTTTATATTCTGCTGCTGATCCTGTGCCTGGGGTCTTTCGGGTCTTCCATGTTCCACCCCGCCACCACCGGGATGGTGCCGTTGTACAGCGGAAACCGCACCGGGTTCTGCCTGTCCATCTACAACACCGGCGGCACCCTGGCCTTTGCTTTGGGACCGGTGTTCATCACCTGGTATGTGGCGCATTTCGGTCTGGAAGCCATGCCCTGGACCGGAATACTGGGGCTGGTGGCGTTTTTGTTCTGCCTGAAATACCTGCCCCGCCCAAAAAGTGAAAACCTGTCGCATCTGGGATTTTTCAAATCCCTGAAAGCCAACCTGGGTCCTGTGTATAAGATCATTTTTCTCATCTGGCTGGTCATGTTTCTGCGGGCCGTCACCGGCCAGGCGTTCATGACGTTCATGCCCATTTTCCTGGTGGATGTGGGGCATCCGCTGCCCAGCGTGGGGCTGATCGTGGCGTTTTTCATCGTGGCCGGCACCCTGAGCGGGCTGTTGGCCGGATATCTGGCGGACCGAACCGGTTTCAGAAAAATCTTTTTCATGTCTTACCTGTTCATGGCCCCGGCCCTGGTGCTCTATCTGTACCTGCCCGGCCCGTGGGTGTTCATCGGCGCGTTTGTGGCCGGTTTTTTCGTGCTGGCACCCCTGCCTCTGGGCGTGGTCATGGCCCAGAAACTGGTGCCCCGGTCCCGGGCCATGGTGTCCAGCCTGATGATGGGACTGGCCTATGGACTGGGCGGGGCGGTTTCTCCTCTGGTGGGGGGGCTGGCTGATGTGTACGGTATCAAGGCCGTGCTGCTTGCTACGGCATTCATTCCCGTGATCTGCCTGGGGTTCATTGCCAGATTTCCAAAGGTGGTGTGATCCGACATGGCACAGGTGGTCCTGGTCCAACCGCCCATTGAAGATTATTATCTGACCCGCAAGCGCACCCTGCCCTACGGATTGATGTCTATTGCCGCATCCCTGAAGGCCGCCGGGATTGACACGGCCGTCATCGACGCCCTGGCCACCCGGAAATCAAAACCGCGGCCCCGGCCGGAGCGGTTCGCCCATATGGATGACTTTTACGGCCGGGCGGACCGGTCATTGTTCTGCCTGTTTCATTCGTACCGGCATTTCGGGTACAGCCTGGATCACATTGCGCTGGCGGTGGCAAAACACCGACCCTTTCTGGTGGGCATCTCCTCCTTGTTTTCCGCCTATCATGACACGGCCATGGCACTGGCGGCAGCCATCCGTCGCCGCAATCTTGATGCGGTCATCGTCATGGGCGGGCATCATCCCACCGTGTTCCCTGAACAGGTAATCACATCCCCGGACATCGACTATGTGCTCAGGGGCGAAGGAGAAAACACCCTGCCGCTTCTGTGCCGGGCCATTCAGAATCACACGCCGGTGTCTCAGGTTCCAGGCATTGCGTTTCAGGAAAAACCTGATCAATTTCAGAATCCGGAACAGCCGGTGATTCAGCCGCCTTACTGGACCCCGGACCTGTCCCGGCTGCCCCTCCCGGAGCCCCTGGATGAGGCCCATTACCGCAGAAAGCACCAGGATGCCATCATGGTGGTGTCCAGCCGGGGATGTCCCATGCCCTGTTCCTATTGCGCAGTATCAGCGGCCTCCAGCCATGGCAGGTTCCGCAAGCGGTCTGTGGCACATGTGCTGGCGGAAATCCGGCAGCAAGCAGCCGGACGGGATATCGGATTCATCGATTTTGAAGATGAAAACATCAGTTTTGACCGGACCTGGTTTCTGGCGCTGCTGGACGGAATCACCGACATTTTCGCCGACCGGCCGCCCGTGGAACTCCGGGCCATGAACGGACTGTTTCCCCCGTCTCTGGACCGGGACATGATCAAGGCCATGGCAAAAGCCGGGTTCAAAACCCTGAACCTGTCCGTGGGATCCATGTCTCCAACCCAGCTGAAACGCTTCCACAGGCCGGATGTCAGATCCGCCCATGATCAGGCCCTTGACCGGGCCAGAGAACTGGGGCTTTCTTGTGTGTCCTATCTGATTGCCGCGGCCCCGGGCCAGTGCGCATCCGATTCTTTGGCTGATCTGCTGTATCTGGCAGCCCGGCCCACGCTGGCAGGGTTGTCCATTTTTTATCCCGCCCCGGGCAGCCGGGATTACGAAGTATGCCGAAATCTGAATATTTTACCGGCCCATTTTTCACAGATGCGGTCCACGGCATTTCCCCTGAATCACACCACCACAAGGGTTCAGGCCGTGACCCTTCTGCGCCTGAGCCGGGTGCTCAACTATCTGAAACATCGGGTGGATCAGGGGGTGGCCCCGCCCTGCCCCGAACCGGCACCGGGCAAACACATGCGGCTGGACCCGGATCTGGGCAGAGAGGCTGTCAGCGACAGGCTGCTGGCATGGTTTTTATCCGACGGCAGAATCCGGGGGGTAAATCAGAACGGTCAGGTGTATGTTCACCAAACCGACCCGGATCTGTGCCGGGGGTTTGTCACGGGTCTGTCAGATCGAAAGGTGGCAGGGGTGACGTCTGATGCCCCGGGGACACGGCATCAGACCGGTTCTTGTCAGTAACACCCTGTTACAGATCATAGGGTGTCAGGCTTTCATATCCGTTTTCCGTCACCAGAATGGTCTGCTCGAACTGGGCGGACAAAGATCCGTCATTGGTGACGGCCGTCCATTTGTCCGGCAGAATGTGCAGGTCTCTTTTGCCCAGATTGATCATGGGCTCGATGGTGAACACCATGCCCGGCACCAGGGTCACGCCTTTGCCGGGTGATCCGAAATGCAGCACCTGGGGCTGTTCATGAAAATCCAGACCCACGCCATGGCCCACAAACTCCCGGACCACGGAACAGCCCTGGGCTTCGGCATAGCTTTGAATGGCATATCCCACATCTCCCAGGGTTGCGCCCGGAGCCACCGCTTCCATGCCCTGTTTCAACGACTGGGCCGCCACAGACACGATTTTTCTGGCGGCCGGTCCGGGTTCGCCCACAAAAAAGGTTTTGCTGGCATCCGCATAATACCCGTCCAGTACTGGGGTGATGTCCACGTTCACGATATCCCCGTTCTGGAGTACCCGGTCTCCGGGAATGCCGTGGCAGATCACTTCATTGATGGACACGCACACGCTTTTGGGAAAGCCCCGGTAATTGAGCGGGGCGGGAATTGCTCCGGCCTTGATGGTCTGGGCGTGAACAAACGTGTTGATCTCTTCGGTCGTCAGACCCGGCCGGATCATTTTTTCAACCCCGTTCATGATCTGCATCAACAGTTTTCCTGCCCGCCGGATACCTTCAATCTGGGCCGGGGTTTTCAAAATGATATTGTATTGCCGCTTGTAGGTGTCTTTCAACGATATTTCCTTTTTTTTGTTCCGGCAGCAGTTTTTATATTTTTTTCCGCTGCCGCAGGGACAGGGATCGTTTCTGCCGATCTTCACGGATTTGATTTTCATTGGGAAAGCTGCTCCAGAGGCCGTCCCCACAGGGAATGGGGATAGGCGTTGTCTATATGGATTTCCGCCAGATCACCCGGCGACAGGGTGTCGGATGGAAAATGAACGATCTTGTTGCCCGCGCTTCGGCCGGTCATCTGCCGGGTATGCGGGGTGGTTTTGACAAACCCGTCATGCTGTTTGGCGCTGACCCCTTCCACCAGCACCTGGACCACCTGACCGATCATGTCCTGATTTTTCTTTTGGGTAATGGTGTCCTGAAATGCCAGCAGCTGTTTGAGACGGACCATTTTTTCCGCCTCGTCCACCGGGTCTGGAAATTTTGCCGCCGGCGCAAAGGACCGGTCTGAATAGGCAAAGGCAAATATGGAATCAAACCCCACCTGTGCCACCAGGGCCATGGTGTCTTCAAATTCTTCAGGGGTTTCCGATGGAAATCCCACAATGATGTCCGTGGACACCCCGATGTCCGGAATGGCGGACCGCAGTGCATCGATCCGGGACAGATAGATCTCTGCCGTATATCCCCGGTTCATTTTTTTGAGAATCCGGTTGGAACCGGACTGCACCGGCAGGTGCAGGTGGTT
>JAABTO010000201.1 GCA_011389835.1 Desulfotignum sp.
TTTGCCTGCCCTGGAGAAAATGAATCAGCTGGGTTTCATCTAAAATAATGAAATCGATGTTTCTCACGTTTTCAAATACCTGCGCCATCAGATTTTCAGATTTGATATAGGAGGCGATGAAAAATTTTTCGATCTCGTTTTCAGGAAATTCACTGTTGTAGTACTGAATCAGCAGGTCCACATCATTGATGGCGCTGCCCCCGTCTTTTCTGAGCATTCCTTTTCGGGTGATCCGGTAGAACAGCGGCAGACCGTTTAAGAACACAAACAGCGTGATCACCTCGTCAAACAACCCCAGGTATGCCATGACCCCGGTTTCCGGCAGGCTTGGGGCATAAAAATTGAACCGGGCCAATCCGGCGGGTGCCAGGAGCAACGGCCGCATCCCGCCTGCCTTGAACACCGCCTCATACTGGGCCAGGATCCGCTCCATGCCCACGGCCACCAGAAACACATACCGATTGTCTGAATCCTTTCCCCAGTTTTCCCAGGAAATTCGTAATTCCTGTTCTGGAATACCATAGTTGGCGGCGATCCGCCACACCAGCATCCGGCTGATATCCCGGAAGTCTTTGGGCAAATCTGTGATTTTCTGGATCAACACCTTGACACAGGCATCGGGCAGGGCCACGTGAATTTTTCCGGAGCGGGTCCGGGGATACGCTTTTTTCAGACAAACCGAAAGTGCTTCAACGTCTTTCACATTTAGATGCTTGAAAGCGGGGGTCAGGGTTTTTGTCGGAATTTTGACGGTCTCCAAATGCTGAATGGACATCCCTTCCGCTTTTCTGATCACAGCTGCGGCCCGGATGCTGTCTTCGGAAATCTCGATGCCGGCACAGGTTTTTTCCCTGAAGGCAAAGCCCATCACATGCCTTCCTGATTGATGATGGTGACCCGGTTGGCCTCTTCCAGTGTGGTGACCCCGGTGATCACTTCGTTAATGGCGGCATCCCGCAGAAATGTCACCCCTTTTTCCTGGGCGTATTTCTGTAACACGGTGCCGGATGTCTGTTTGATCAGCATTTCCCTGATGGTGTCGTCCAGTTCCACATGTTCAATAATGGCTTTTCTGCCATGATATCCTGTTCCTTTACAATTTTCACACCCATTCGCCTCGTAAAACAGGTAATCTTTGAATTTTTCCGGGTCAAGCCCGCATTCCACTAAAGTTTCCGGCGTTTCTTTTTTTTTGGCTTTACAGTCGCACAGCACCCGGATCAGGCGCTGGGCCACAATGCAGTTGAGGGCGGTCACCAGGTTGTATGGATTGATCCCCATATGGATGAACCGGTTGATCACCTCAAAAGAAGAGTTGGCATGGACGGTGGCAAACAGCAGATGGCCGGTCAAAGCGGACTGCAGGGCGATCTGTGCGGTTTCCGGGTCCCGGATCTCCCCCACCAGAATTTTGTCGGGATCATGACGCAGAATGGAACGCAGCCCCCGGGAAAATGTCAGCCCCTTTTTCTCGTTCACCGGGATCTGGGTGATTCCTTCCAGCTGGTACTCCACCGGGTCTTCAATGGTGATGATCTTGGTGTCCCGGGTATTGGTTTCCGACAGAGCCCGGTACAAGGTGGTGGTTTTACCGCTGCCCGTGGGGCCGGTCATTAAAAACATGCCGTAGGGCGCCCGGATCTGGCGCCGGAGCCGGACCACCTCTTTGGGGTCCAGATCCATTTCGTCCAGGCTCAGGTCTCCTTTTCGGGGCGCCATCCGGTTCTGGTCCAGGATCCGGATCACCGCGTCCTCCCCGAATATGGTGGGCAGCACGGATATCCGGAAATCGATGTACCGGCCCTTGATCCGCAGTTTGAACCGGCCGTCCTGGGGAATGCGCTTTTCTGAAATGTCCAGCTCTGACATCACCTTGAGCCTGGAAATCACCGGGTTCATGTGGCTCAAGTCCAGCGGGTCGGTAATCTGATGCAGCATGCCGTCGATACGGTAACGGATGATCAGTCCGTCGGTCGACCCTTCCAGATGGATATCACTGGCATTCTTGTTGATGGCGTCCAGAATGGTGGAATCCACCAGCTTGACCACCGGGCTTTCCTGAGCATCCACTTTTTCACTGGAGATCTCGTAATCGCCCTTGTCCGATTCCTTGACAACCGCCAGCCGCATCTCTTCGGACACATCGAGCAGGTCCCTGGAGGCATCCAGCTTGGAGATGAACCGGTGCAGTTTTTTTGCACTGACCAGCACAAACGAAAACGTATCCGGCAGAAGGATGTCCATATGATCCACCACCCGGAAATAATCGATGGGGTCGGCCACTGCCAGCACCAGGTGATCGCCCCGTCGCTGAAACGGAACGACCTTGTTCTGGATGATAAAATCCACATCCAGCAGGCTCGGCTCATCCGAACTCTCTATCTCCTCGAAACGGGCGTACTCGCACCCGTGCTGGGCCGCGATCAACTGCGCCAGTTTTTCATCATCGATCAGTCCTTCGCCGATGAACAACTGCCCGAGCATGCGGCCGGATATGTTTTTCTGGGCCAGGATGTGATTTTTCTGCTCCTCGGTAAGAAATCCGAGTTCCACTGCCAGGTCCCCGATACGTTTTTTCTTTCTCAGCTTCAACATGGGCGGGGTCATCCTATGGTTCCAGCCATCTGAAAGATGGGCATGTACATGGCCAGCATGATGAATCCGATGACAAATCCCATGGCCACCATGAGGGCCGGCTCGATGGTGGAGGCGATCATGGTCAGGGTGTTGGTTACCTCTTTTTCATAAAAACGGGACAGGTCGGACAGCACCTTTTCCAGGCGGCCGCCCCCCTCCCCGGCACGGATCATGCGCAGGGCCATATCCGGAAACACCTGCACCGCCTCCAGAGAGTCGGCAAAACTCTGCCCGTCTTCCACCCGGCGGATGGCTTCTTCGATGCCCGCATGGATCCGGCGGTTCTGTATCAGGCCGTTGGCGATGGGCAGGGCCTGGTTCAAAGGGGTTCCCGCGGCCAAAATGGTGGACAAAGAAGACGAAAACAGGGCCGTGGCATAAATCACGGACAGGTTGCCCACAAAAGGGAGTTTAAGCCACAAAGTATCAAACGCCAACCGTCCCCTGTCGGTTTTCAAATAAAGGGACACACCCGCAAAAATCAGTACCAGACAGATAAGGATCACCTGGAACCAGGACCGGACAAAGTCGCTGATCTGCAGCAGCCATTGGGTGAAAATGGGCATGTCTGCGCCGGACTCAACAAAAGTGCCGGTGATGGCCGGCACCACAAACATCAGCAGAAAGGTCACCACCGCCAGGGAGCAGACCGTAAGGATGGCCGGATAAATGGTGGCGGACTTGATTTTTTCCCGGATGGCCTGGGACCGTTCCAGGTATTCCAGATATTTTTCAATGGCATCCGGGATGTTTCCGGCGGCTTCTCCGGAACGCAGCGTGGCAATATACAGGGGGGAAAAATACGGCACATGCTTTTCAAACGCATTGGTCAACGATTCTCCCTCGGAAATATCGTTTCTGATCTGCTGCAGCACCCGGGAAAAGTGTTTTTTCTCATTGTTCTTCAAAATACCGTCCAGGGCCATGACCACGGGGATCCCGGCCCCCAGCAGGGCCAGAAACTCATGGTTGAAAGAAAAAAACTCCTTGAGACCGGGTTTCTGCCGGCCGATGGAAAACCCGGCAGACATCCCCTGGGACGGCTTTTTCGCCTGAATCAGAAACCCGCCATCCCGGGCAACCATTCGCTCAAGGGCAGCCACAGAATCCGCATGAATCATTTTTTCAACGGTGCTTCCGTCTTTCCCTGCAACTTTGCATCTATATTTAGGGGACATGATATTCCTTATTTAGGGGACATGATACTAAATTATTCAGTTTTTCTTGGTCCCTTCGGTCCGGTCTTTTTCTTTTTCATCGATCGACCCGTTAGAATCTCAAGCCGATTGATAAATGCATCACTTCCTAAGGGGCGGCCTGTCCTCTCGTGTTTCTGGAATGCATCCCTTTGATTTTGATCAACTGGATAATGCAAAAACTCATCCCACTTATCCACATACGCCAATAATGGCTCGACTGCAACAAGAGAATCTTTTACAAGCCTCAAGTGTGCCCTGCAGGAACTCCACCGGTATTCTTCTGGTCTCTTAGCCAGCCCCGCTCTCACTGGATTTAGTTCAATATACCTGGCAGCGGCCAGCAGATGGGGCTCATCTAAAACAAAGGAAGCGAATCGACCCTGCCAGAAGTAGCCCCGCCAGCCTTCCCTGAAATTCACCTTCCTTGCGTATCGTCTATGGGCTTCACCTATGGCGGAAGCAAGCCCGTCAGAGGTTTCCGGAACAGCAATCAAATGCGTGTGATTGGGCATCAGGCAGTAGCACCAGATTTCCACATTGAAATGGTTGCACCATTGGGTCATGAAATCAATATAGGCCTGATAATCTTCATCTGAAAAGAATGTCTGCTGCCTTCGGTTCCCCCGCTGAGTGATATGGTGGGGATAACCCGGGGCTACTACTCTCGCTATTCTTGCCATAATGGACTTTATTTAAATCAACCTGAGTTTGTCAATATTTTTGTATGATGTCCCCATAATCACCCATGTCCCCATAATCATAATCAAACTTGATTTTTTTCCTGAAACTTTTGCAACAGCAGTCGGTATCGCTCCTGGAGACGGCCAAACGCTACAGTTATTTTTTCATTTCGCTCTCTTTCCTTTGATAGAGCGGTTTTCAGGTCTGATATCCGGGCATCCCGACAGAAATCGGCCCGGGAGTCCATTTCCCTGATATAGGCAAGATACGCTTCTTTTTGCTGATGAAAATATTTTTCCACGCGCGTAATGCCCTCCAGCATTTCCCGGACAGTATTTTTATCATTCAGACAGGCATCTGCCCGGCTTTCAGACCCAAGGCCGTGCGCGGTCTCTGACACGGATTCCGAAGATGCCGCAGATCTTCTGGTAATGATACCGATGCCGCCCTTTTCCTCGATGACCTGTTCCACGATCTGATCGTCAATGGTGTGCTGGCCCTCGGCATAGGTGTAAACCAGGCAGCCGTCACACAGCAGGTTGATGGTCCGGGGAATGCCGCAGGAGACCTCGAAAATTTTGTCCACAGCATCAGGGGTGAACAGGTCCGGGTCTCCGCCGGCTTTTTCCAGGCGGTGGACAATGTATTGACCGGTTTCATCCCGGTTCATGGCAGATAGATGATAGCTCACCGCAATGCGCTGGGCAAACTGCTCCAGCCGGGGGTCAATGATCTTTTCCCGCAATTCGGGCTGCCCCACGATCATGATCTGCATCAGCATGTCTTCATCGGTCTGCAGATTGGACAGCATCCGGATCTCCTCGAGCACGGCTTCTGAAAGATTCTGGGCCTCATCGATGATCAGCAGCACTTTTCTCCCGGCCGCATAGCGCTCGATGAGAAATTCATACAGAATCTCCAGAGCCCGGGATTTTGATATATCATCCTCATGCTCAATCTCAAACTCGCTCAATATCAGGCGGATCAAATCGTCGGTCAAAACATTGGTATTGAAAATCACCGCCACATCCATATCAGATCCGATCTGGTTGAGCAGGTACCGGATCAGGGTGGTCTTTCCAATCCCGATCTCTCCGGTAAGCATGACAAACCCCACCTTTTCGGTCAGCCCGTACACCAGAAAGGTCAGGGCCGCAGAATGGCTTTCGCTCAAAAAAAGATACGAGGGGTTGGGCACCAGATTGAACGGCTTTTCCTTGAACCCGTGAAACGCCTTATACATCTTTCTCCTTTATTTTATGGGGACATAATTATGTAAAATTATGGGGACAAAAATTATGGGGACACAATACATAATTTTTTAACCTCCACTTACTCCACTATTGTATCCCCATGATTTTAATATTGTGTCCCCATAATTAATATTGTGTCCCCATAATTCCATAATTCACATAATTCATTGTGTCC
>JAABTO010000202.1 GCA_011389835.1 Desulfotignum sp.
GGTTTTTAAAAATCCGGTGACAGCCATATTCAACCATTCTCCTGAGTGAACCGGACCAGGTCAGTGAGTTTTTGCATGGCGCGTCCGGAATCGATGGCAACTGCCGCCATCTGAATCCCCTGCCCGATGTCTGCGGCGGCATCAGCCGCCACCAGACCGGCCCCGGCATTGATGAGCACAATGTCTCTGGCCGGGCCTTTGTCTGCTGACAGGACGCCGGTCAGTATGTCGGCATTTCTGCGGGCATCCCCTCCCTGCAGTTCCCGGGGATCCGCATAATCGTCAAAATAGTTCAACGGGTCCAGGTCATAGGATTTCACCTGCCCTCCAGACAGTTCAGACACCCTTGTCCGGTCGGTGGTGGTGATCTCATCCATGCCGTCATGGCCGTGAACCACAAACGCTTTTTCAACCCCCAGCAGATGCAGGGCGTTGGCGAACATTTCCGTCAGGGCCGGGGCATAGACCCCCACAATCTGGCACGAGGCAGCCGCTGGATTGGTCAATGGTCCGAGCATGTTGAAAATGCTGCGGATTTTGCATTCCTTTCGGGCCTGGGCCGCGTGTTTCATGGCACCATGAAACTTCGGGGCAAACAGAAATCCGATGCCGATATCATTGACCGCTTCTTCCACGATTTCCGGTTCGACCGCCAAATTGACCCCCAGTGCTTCCAGCACATCCGCGCTCCCGCATTGACTGGAAATACTCCGGTTGCCGTGTTTGGCCACAGTGATCCCGGCACCGGCCACCACAAAGGCGGTAGTGGTGGAAATATTGAACGAGCCGGATGCATCACCGCCGGTGCCGCAGGTATCGATCACTTTTCCGGAAAAGGCCTGTATCCGGGCCGCTTTTCTCCGCATGGCCCGGGCCGCGCCCGCCAGTTCTTCAAAGGTTTCTCCTTTGGTGGCCAGGGCTGCCATGAACGCACCGGTCTGGGCCGGTGTGATATTGCCTGAAAAAATATGGGTGATCATCTCAGCGGCCTGTTCCTGGGTCAGATCCCGGCCCTGGATGATCTGGTTGAGGGTCTGGGTGAATGTCATCAGGCCGCTCCTTTGATAAAATTACGGATCAGTCGTTTGCCCACCGTGGTCATGAAGGATTCCGGATGAAACTGTACCCCCTGGGTGGGGTGTTCCATGTGGCGAAGGCCCATGATCTCTCCATCATCGGACCGGGCGGTGATCTTGAGGCAGGCCGGCAGGTCTGATTCCCGGACGGCCAGCGAGTGATAGCGCATCACTGGAAACGGCCGGCTGAGTCCGTGAAAGATATGCTCGCCATCCGCCGTGACCTTGGATGTTTTTCCGTGCATGATCTGTTTTGCGTGAATAATGGTGCCGCCAAAGGCCTGGGCAATGGCCTGATGGCCCAGGCAGACCCCTAAAATGGGGAAGTTGCCGGACAGTTCCCTGACCACGTCCAGAGAGATGCCGGCATCTTCCGGCCGTCCCGGGCCGGGGGAGATGACAACAGCGCCGGGTGCCATGTCCCGGATTTCCCGGACACTGATTTTGTCGTTTCTGAAGACGTCTACGGTTACGCCTGTGTGAAGCAGGTAATGAACCAGGTTAAAGGTAAACGAATCATAATTGTCAATGATGACCACGTTCATGAAGGTTCTCCGAGGGTAAAATGGATGGATCTGTATGGGAAAGCGCCAGCTTCAGCGCGGATTCCACACTTTTTGCCTTGTTTCTGCATTCTTCAAGTTCGGTGTCAGGATCGGAATCATAGACAATGCCGGCACCAGCCTGCACCGTCAGGGTCTGATCTTCCATGACAGCGGTACGGATGGTGATGGCAAAATCCATGTTGCCGGTAAACGAAAGATATCCGGCAGCACCGCCGTAAATCCGCCGGGGCCGGTTTTCCAGCCCCCCGATAATCTCCATGGCCCTGATTTTGGGGGCACCTGTGAGGGTGCCTGCGGGAAAGGCGGCACGGAACAGATCCAGGGCATCGCAGGATGACTTCAGGTCACAGGTGATATTGGATACCAGATGCATGACATGTGAATAGCGCTCGATGACCATGGTGTCGGTCACCTGGACCGTGCCGGGCATGGCCACCCGCCCCAGGTCGTTGCGTCCCAGGTCGATGAGCATCACATGCTCGGCTTTTTCCTTTTCATCCTTGAGCAGTTCGTCTGCCAGGGCCTGATCCTGCTGTTGGCTCGTCCCTCTGGGCCGGGTGCCGGCAATGGGCCGGAGGGTGGCCACCCCGTTTTCCAGGCGTACCATGGTTTCCGGTGATGATCCGGCAATGACCCGGTCGGAAAAATCCATGAAAAACATATAGGGAGACGGGTTGATATACCGCTGGGCCCGGTAGAAGCGGACCGGATCCAGGTCGGTGGTGCAGGAAAAGGGCTGGGAAAACACCGCCTGAAAGATATCACCTTCCTGAATATGATGTTTGATGGTGTTGACCCCTTCCAGGTATTGGGAAGCGGGCATCCGGGCGGTAAGGGTCGCCGGGCGGCCGGGTGTTTCCTTTTTGTCGGCCGGCAGCGGTGCTTCGACCGTGTCAAGCAGGTCTAACAGGCTGTCATATGCCTGGGAATAGGCGGCATCCAGATCAGTGGTTTCATCCAGATAGCAGATGCCCAGGCAGGTCATGGTCTGCTGGACATTGTCAAAAATGATCATCTGTTCCGGGATGATGAAATGGGCGTACGGGTCCGTGTCCGGCAGGGAAACCGGAATATCTTCAAAAAAAGATACCATTTCATAGGTCACATACCCGGTCAGACCGGTCCAGAAGCGGGGCAGTTCCGGCATGGGGGCCGGATGGTAGGCCTGCAGGATCTCACGGAGCACAGCCAACGGATCGTTGTCATGGGCAATGGTCCGGCAGGTTTCTTCAGGTGTGGCCATGCGGGTCATCAGTTTGACATGATCGGCAAACACCTGCACGCTGCCATGGGGCCGGATGCCTAAAAAACTGTACCTGGCCCATCGTTCCCCGCCTTCCACGCTTTCCAGCAGAAAACACGGGTTCCCCGGTTTGCGGCATTTTGTCAGGATGGACACGGGCGTGTGGGTGTCCGCCAGGATCCGGATGCACACCGGCACGACATTGTGGGTTTTTGCCAGGTCCTTGAACCGGCGGTTGTCTGGAAATCGGGATATGATCATCACCAATGCGTTCCTGTCAGGTAAAAAGGTTCAAATGACGGGGAAATTAAATGATTTGATCCAGGTTGTCAAGACAATTGTTTCTGTTTGTAGAAACAAGCTTTAAAACTTTTGTTTGGGGATTTGTTTGAAAATATGCTACAAGCAGGGCCGGATAAGGCATGATGGTGTTGGAACACAGCCAAGGACACAACCTGATGATATTATTGTTTCCCCCGGTGGCCAAACCCTGTGAACCGCCGGCCGGTGTGGCCTATCTGGCGGCGGCCCTGATGGAAAACGGCATTGACTGCCATGTGGTGGATGCCAGTATTCAGGGGTTTGACTATCTGATTCAGCAGGACTTGTCTGCCAGTGATTCCTGGTCGGCAAGGGCATTGAAAAACCGGGATGCGATTCTGGCAGACCTGCGGAACCCGCGTCTGTATACCAATGATGACCGGTATCATCAGCGGGTGTATGATTTGAACAAACTGTTGTCTCTGGCCGTGGATACCACCCGGTTCAAGGTGACCTTAAGTGATTACACAGACCGTTGCCTGTCGCCGCTGCGCAGCCGGGATCTGATTGAAAGTGCCGACACCTGTCATCTCAACCCGTTTTTTTCTTTTTTTGAAGACCGGCTCAGACCCGTGCTGTCCCGATGGGATTCCCCCTGGGTGGGAATATCTTTGTGTTATCTGAATCAGGCCCTGGTGAGCTTTGCGCTGGCCGGATGGATCAAACAGCATTTTTGTGAAAAAAAAATCGTCATGGGCGGGGGATTGATCTCTTCCTGGATGAGCCGGCCGGATTTCACTCATCCTTTTTCCGGGCTCATCGATCACATGATCCCCGGGGAAGGAGAGATCCCGCTGCTGGACCTTCTGGGCAAATCCGGTACCACCCGGCGGCATTATGTGCCGGATTATCATTTTGCAGATCGACAGGCTTATGTGTCACCGGCCCGGGTGCTGCCGTTCAGAACCACCATCGGGTGTTACTGGCGCAAATGCCGGTTCTGTCCTGAAAAAGCGGAAACAAGAAGGTACAGCACCCAGCGCGCCTCTCAGGTACTGGCAGATACCCTGACCCTGACACACCGCTTCAACCCGGACACCATTCATTTCATCGATGATGCCGTGACCCCCGCGTTCTTGAAAGTTCTGGCCGGTGCCGGGCCGGATCTGCCGTTCACCTGGTATGGATTTGTCCGGTTTGAAAAAATTCTGGAAGATCCGGATTTCTGTGTGCAGCTCAGACACAGCGGGTGCATCATGCTCAAACTGGGCCTGGAATCCGGTGACCAGGCCGTGCTGGACCGGATGAACAAGGGCACCACCCTGGACCGGGCCTCCCGGATATTGAAAAACCTTCATGAGGCCGGCATTTTCACTTATGTGTATCTGCTGTTCGGCACACAGTTTGAAGACCGGTCTTCCGCCCTGACCACGCTGGCATTTACAAAAGCCCACCACCCATATATCGACTACCTGAACCTGGCGGTGTTCAATCTGCCCCGGTTCAGTGAAGATGCTGAACATCTGGAAACCATCGATTTTTACCAGGGGGATCTGTCATTATACGCAAATTTTGTGCATCCATCCGGGTGGGACAGAAAACAGGTGAAGCAATTTCTGGATAAGACCTTTAAAAAACAGATGGCCAATGGATCCCGGATCCGAAAGAACCCCGCGTTCTTTTCCGCCAACCATGCCATGTTTTTCAATCCGGTGTGGCTGAACAAACAGATCACGGCTACCGGGACCCGAAAACAGAGTGCCATTGAAATCATGTCAAGGATGAACAGATGACAGCTGAAATTCTTTCCACAGGTGACGAGGTGCTGCTGGGGGATCTGGTGGACACCAACAGCGCGTTTTTATGCGACCGGCTCAAGCAGATGGGGATCCGGGTATCCCAGATCACGGTCAAAGGCGATGATGTGGACGCGGTCTGTGACGCGGTGCAGGCCATTTCCCGGCGGACCACACTGTGCCTGGTCACGGGCGGGCTGGGGCCCACACAGGATGATGTCACGGCGTTGGCCTGTGCAAAGGCGCAGGGGGAATCCCTTGTTCTGAATCCCTCGGCCCTGGCATCCATGAAAACCTATTTTGACCGCCGGGGATTCGAATTGACACCGGATAACGAGAAACAGGCCTGGCTGCCGGCGTCGGCGACGGTCCTGGAAAACACCCATGGAACTGCGCCGGGATTCGCGTTTCAGCTCAACCAGTGCTGGTTTTTCTGTATGCCCGGGGTGCCGTCAGAGATGAAACAGATGATGGAAACCCGTGTGGTGCCTCAGATTCAAACCATACAGGGAACCCGGACCCGGTTGCTCATCCGGCGGTTGACAGTGTTCGGGCTTCATGAATCAAAGGTGGGGACGCTGCTGGCATCGTTCAATGATCAGTTCCCCGGCATCCGCCTGGGGTTCAGGGCCAGCTTTCCCACCATAGAGGTGAAGCTGGTGTGTGATGCCGGCATGGACGAAAAGGCGGCTGAAACCCTTCTGGCACAGGCCGGTAAGTGGGTGGTGCAGCAGCTGGGCAGTAAGGTGGTGTCTGATACCGGTCTGTCTCTGGAAGCGGAGGTGGGAAAACTGCTCGCACAGCAGGGCCAGACCCTGGCGCTGGCCGAGTCCTGCACCGGCGGGCTGATTTCCCATTTGATCACCCAGGTGCCGGGCAGTTCGGATTATTTTCT
>JAABTO010000203.1 GCA_011389835.1 Desulfotignum sp.
CCATCTTCCTCAACCGTGACCGCTACGCCCAGATGGGGGGCAATGGCCAGCAGTTTCTGGGTGTCCTTGATCTTATACGCCTCGGTTTCTTTTTTGGCGGCGGACATGAACACTTCTGCCACACACCGGCCATGATCAGAGTGGGCTGCCGCGCCGGCCGCCACCATTCTGGCAAAGTTTCTGGCCGCAATGGTATTGGGGGTGGCGCCGCACAGGCCTTTGCGTGTATCTTCGCCTTCTATGCCGCCCTTGGGCAATGGCAGGCGGCAGGGGCCCATGGCACAGTTTTTACAGCAGATGCCCTGAATGCCGATGTTGCAGGGTTTCATGGCCACGGCCCGGTCAAAAATGGTTTCAACCCCGAGCTTGTGGGATCTTTCAATCATCTCCTGGGTGGATACTTCATATGATGCTTCAATGGGATCAGCCAGTTTGGGTTCTTTGGCCGCTTTTGCTTTTTTTACTTCTGCCATCAGAGGTTCCTCCTCATATTGTTTTTTCAAAATATAATTAAGGTGTTCAAGATCCTGTGGATCCGAAACTACCGTTGCTATGAATGAAATTACCGCCGGTGAAGCCAGTTCAGATTTTCAGCGATGAGTTCAAGCATGTCTTTCTGTTCTTTGGCAGCGGTCATGGGCACGGCCTTTTTAGCCGCAGGCTCTGCTTTGTGTTTGGCCATTTCAGCTGCCCGCTTTTCTCTGATAGCCTGTTCCTCCGCTTCCCGTTTGGCAGCGGCATCTTTTTCGGCTTTTTCCTTTGCGTCGATTTTCGCTTTTTCATCGGCTTCTGCCTTGGCTTTGGCGTCTGCTTCCGCTTTTGCCTTGGCGTCTGCGTCGGCCTTTGCCTTGGCTTCCGCATCGGCTTTGGCCTTGGCATCGGCTTCTGCCTTGGCTTTGGCGTCTGCTTCCGGATCCGGCGCTGCCGCTGCCGGTTCAGGCTTGGCTTCCGGTGCCGGCTCGGCTTTGGGAGCGGGTTTGGCTTCCGTTTTGGGGGCCGCGGCCGCAGGTTTGGGGGCTTCCTTTTTCGCGGGCGCCGCTTTTTTGGCCGGGGCTTTCTTTTCTTCTTCTTCAATGGTCAGGTCCGGTTCCGGAGACATGGCGGCAAAATCGATCTCCACGTCGTCCAGCTGTTTGGTGATGGGACCGATATCCATGGCGGATCCACCGGCATATACCAGTTCGATGAACGCTTTGGCCAGTTTGATGGATTCCGGGTGTCGCATGATCAGAATGCTGGATCCGGACATAAGATAGGAAACCGCGCCCACCGCTTCCATGAGAATGGCGCGGCGTTCCGGATCTCCGAGTTCCGGGGCCTCTTCAACAGGCTGTTTGGCTTCTTTGCATTTCCACACCTCATTGCCCAGATTGTTGATCATGGGGTTCTGGAGTTTGTCATCCCCCTGGGTCATGGCTGCCTGAATCAGGCGCTCCATGACTGAATATGAATATTCAAGTCCGTATCCCAGCCCGCCTGTGGTGGGATCCACGATGACCTTGTCAAGGGAAACCCCAAGGTTTTCAAGCAGGATGTTCACCTGTTTGGCCAGGTTGACGTCAATGGGGGAAGAGGAAATGATGGTATGTCCATACCCCATGGCAGCGGCACCGATCGCCTTGTGATTTTTTTCCTCCACAGGTCCCAGAACCAGGTTGTGACCATCACACACCTCACTGATTTTTTTGAGGACATCCGAGTCCTTGGCTGGTACGGCACAGCCCCAGACAATCAAAGGCACATCAATGGCTTCGCTGACTTTTTTGACAGTCTGAGCCGCATCTTCCGCACTGGCATCCTTGTCGTTGGGATCCGTACTCTTGAGCTGAAGCACAATGGCTTGAGCATTGTATTCATCCACACACTTTTTGGCCCAGGCTACCGGATCCCCCAGGACATCTTTGAAAGGTGCCTTGGCTGCTTCCGGCCAGTCTGCAGGTTCCATGTCCCAGATTTCCATGGCGATAATGGGCTTGTTGGGCATATCCCCTTCGAACTGATAAAAAGGATAGCAAGTCTGACCGCCGACAGTCAATGTGCCATCACCTTTTCCAATGGTGATGCTTTTGATGGCGCCGGCATAAGTTTCTTTTGTTATTTCGAATCCCACGTTTACCTCCTAATGTTTAAAGATGGTTATGAGTTGGAAGGAATTAAGGTTGAAACAGTGTGACGATATGTGAAATGGGAACAGGGGAATGGAAAGGACAATTTTCTTTGACCGGTTGTTCTTTTTCCATTGTCTCTTCATTCACCAGACCCCATGTTACAAGATGTGTAATTTTGATAACAGCATATGATTTATAATTTGTACCCTTTTTTGTCAATAGATGAGTGAATTTATTGGGTCGGAATGGTATTGAAAAAATTTTCATTTATTTCAAAAGGTTGAAAGAAGAGGGCGTTTGGCCAAATCTGATTGAATTGGATTTAATTATTAAATATTAATTGCAGAAATTGGATAAAAATCAGGCTTGGATATCTTATAAAAATTGGTATTTCATCATTTAAGAAATACTTTCCTATGAAAAACAAAGAATTTTTTATAAAAATATTGCTTTTTCGAAAAAATTATATGATTGTTGTGACGGAGATTTTTTCAAAAAGGTCGGCAGAGAATGCGATTTGGTCCCGGGTCTTTCCTGTGCGGCAAGGCAACCCCATGGATGGTTTCCGGATTGAACGGGTTACCTTGATTTTGGGAAGCAGGTTTTCGGTTTTTAAAAACGATCGGGATATCGCGAAAACCTGTTGATTTTTTATGTTGATTTATATAGTTAATTAAATTGACAGGAACACAGAATCTGCAGGTGAAGAGGGCATAAAGCATAACGCTTTGTTTTTATATCACTATTTTATCATTGACTCGATCAGAGTCCAATTCAACAAAGGAGTGAATCATGGCATTAGATCCAACCAAACACCAGGATTGGGAAATTGCGCAGGATGCGGAATCATCCATGCTCAAAATTTATGAAATCGCTGAAAAACTGGGTTTGACAGAAGAAGAACTGCTGCCCCAGGGCCACTATATCGGCAAAATCGATTTCAAAAAAGTGATGGAGCGCCTGAAAGACAAACCCAACGGCAAGTACATCGATGTCACCGCCATTTCCCCCACCCCGCTGGGAGAGGGAAAATCCACCTCTTCCATGGGGCTGGTCCAGGGCCTGGGGAAACTGGGTAAAAACGTGTGCGCCGCCATCCGGCAGCCATCCGGGGGCCCCACCATGAACATCAAAGGATCGGCCGCCGGCGGCGGTCTGGCCCAGTGCATTCCGTTGACCCCGTTTTCTCTGGGGTTCACCGGTGACATCAATGCCATTATGAACGCTCACAACCTGGCCATGGTGGCCCTGACCTCCCGGATGCAGCATGAAAGAAACTACACCGATGAACAGCTGGAACGGCTGTCCGGCATGAAACGCCTGGACATCGACCCCACCAACGTGGAAATGGGATGGGTCATCGATTTCTGCTGCCAGGCCCTGAGAAACATCATCATTGGTATTGACGGCGTCAACGGCAAGGCGGACGGGTTCATGATGAGATCCAAGTTCGGCATTGCCGTATCATCCGAGGTCATGGCTATCCTTTCTCTGGCCAATGACCTGAAAGACATGCGTGAAAGAATGGGCAAAATTGTTGTGGCCTATACCAAAAAAGGCAAACCTGTGACCACCGAAGACCTGCAGGTGGCCGGTGCCATGACCGCCTGGATGGTGGATGCCCTCAATCCATCTCTGATGCAGACCCTGGAAGGCCAGCCGGTCCTTGTGCATGCCGGTCCCTTTGCCAACATCGCCATCGGCCAGAGCTCCATCATTGCCGACAAAGTCGGGTTGAAACTGGCGGATTACCATGTGACCGAATCCGGGTTCGGCGCGGATATCGGGTTTGAAAAATTCTGGAACCTCAAATGCCGGTATTCCGGTTTGAAACCGGACTGCGCCGTGGTCGTTGCCACCATCCGGGCCCTGAAATGCCATGGCGGCGCACCCGTGCCGGTACCGGGCAAACCCATGCCTGAAGAATATTCCACGGAAAATGTGGAATGGGTGGCCAAAGGGTGTGACAATCTCATCCATCATATCAGAAACGTCAGAAAAGCCGGCATCTCTCCGGTGGTCTGCATCAACGCCTTTTACACGGACACGGATGCGGAAATTGCCAAAGTCCGGGAGCTGTGTGAAGCTGAAGGTGCCAGGGTGGCCCTGTCCCGTCACTGGGAGCAAGGCGGTGACGGTGCCATTGAATTTGCCGAAACCGTGATCGAGGCGTGTGAAGAAAAAACCGAATTCAAGTTTCTGTATGAGCTGGATATGCCCATCAAAAAGCGCATCGAACTGATTGCCAAAGAAGTTTACGGCGCCGACGGTGTGGATTATTCCGCTGATGCGGAAAGATCTCTTGCCAGAATTCAGGCCGATCCTGAACTGGCCGGACTGGGCATGTGCATGGTGAAAACCCATCTGTCCCTGTCTGATAACCCGGCCCTCAAAGGGGTGCCCAAAGGCTGGCGTCTGACCATCCGCGAGGTCCTTACCTATGGTGGTGCCGGATTTATCGTGCCCGTGGCCGGCGCCATCAGCCTGATGCCGGGAACCGGATCCAATCCCGCGTTCAAACGGGTGGATGTGGATGTGGAAACCGGCAAGGTCGAAGGTGTGTTCTAATCGAGGTGTAATAAGTAATATTCACCCCCCCTGTAACCGTTTTCCAGGCCGCCTTCCTGGCCCGGAGCGGTTGCAGGGCAATTTATGGAAAATTCAGGAGAAAAAATATGACAGCGGAAATTATCAGCGGAACCGAAATCAGAAAGGCGATCCTCGGGGAGATCAAAGAGGAAGTCGAGCAGATGAAAGAAACCCATGGCAAGGTACCGGGGCTTGTGACGATTCTTGTGGGATCCAGTCCGGCATCCATCAGCTATGTGACCCTGAAGGTGAAAACCGCCATCAGCCTGGGATTTCATGAAATCCAGGATGACCAGCCCGAAGACATTTCCGAAGCGGATCTTCTGGCCCTGATCGACAAATACAACAATGATCCCGATATTCACGGGATTCTGGTGCAGCTGCCGCTGCCCAAGCACATCGATGACAAAAAAGTGCTCAACGCCATCAACCCGGACAAGGATGTGGATGCGTTTCATCCGGTGAACGTGGGCCGGCTGATGATCGGCGGAGATGAAGTAAAGTTTCTGCCCTGCACCCCGGCCGGTATTCAGGAGATGATCGTTCGCTCGGGCACGGAAACCTCGGGTGCCGAAGTGGTGGTGGTGGGCCGTTCCAATATCGTGGGCAAGCCCATTGCCATGATGATGGCCCAGAAAGGCGTTGGCGCCAACGCCACCGTGACCATTGTTCACACACGGACCAAAGATCTGGCCGCCCACTGCAAACGGGCCGATATCCTGATCGTGGCGGCGGGGGTGCCGGATCTGGTGAAACCGGAATGGATCAAACCCGGCGCCACGGTCATCGATGTGGGGGTCAACCGGGTGGGCATGAACGAAACGACCGGCAAAGCCATCCTCAAAGGGGACGTGGATTTTGATGCGGCCAAGGAAATTGCGGGAAAGATCACCCCGGTTCCCGGCGGGGTCGGCCCCATGACCATTGCCATGCTCATGAAAAATACCCTGAGATCCGCCAAGCTGAGTCTGGGCATAGCCTGATTACTCATTTGATTCAAACGGTATAAGCACGGGGCCAGGCTTGGTCATGCAACGCAGTCAAGCCTGGCCCCGGATTTGCTTCTGCCGGCCGAAAACAATATACGAAAAGGGGGATCTGTGGATAAACTGGATGCCATTTTTGCACCGGAAAC
>JAABTO010000204.1 GCA_011389835.1 Desulfotignum sp.
AGCCCATATGGTTGTTGACCCCGGATGCCCCGGGCACATCCGCCAGATTCTTTTCCAGCTGAGTGATCAGCTCATCCGGAGTCATGCCTGTGAGCAGTGCCCCGGGGCCGGGATCCACATCCGGATATTGTGCCGGCTCCATGGGCAGATGCAGCAGAATCTGTGCGCCTTTGTCTCTGAGCATGCCGGCAATGGTTCGGCCATGAGGAGACCCGGGAAGAATCGAAAAACTGATATTGGGTTCCAGCGCATACAGGGCCATGGCCATATTCTGATCATAACCGATATCATCGATAATCAGGGCGATTTCAAACAGCCCGTCACCGCTTTCTGTAACCCGACGGGAACCGGGTCCGGTTCTTGGAGGGATCACGGTTTCTTCAAACACTTCGTACAGGACTGGATGGCCGTTTTTTTCCATCAGGCCGGACTGAGGCGCGATATGGTCCGACCCCTGACCCTGGTCGAACCCTTTGGAAGGCGTTTCCCGAAACCGTTGTTTTTTCGGGGTGTCTGTTGTTTCAGAGGGCGAGGAGCCCCGGTTCACTGTGTTTTCAGAGGGCGGCGGCACGGGCCGCCGGATCAGCAGATCCGCCGCCATGGCACCGGTCAGACACACCGCTACCAGTATCATCAGTCCGATCCCGATCTTTTTCAATTGGGACGGCACATCAGGTTGTGTTTTTTTGCCTTTTTTCTGTCTTCCGGCCGCGGGTTTTTTTTTCCCGGCCGGTTTCCTGGCAGAGGCCGGTTTCTTGGCAGACACCTTTTTTTTGGCTGGCGCCTTTTTTTTGCCTGGAGCCGGTTTCCGGGAAGCGGTTTTTTTACTTGTCATTGAAATTACTGAACACCCCGTAACTGATCAAAATATCAAGTGCCCGCTTGACCTGCACATCCTGAAGAAGCTGGGCTGATTCCCTGACCTGACGCTGCTGTCCGGTCATATCCTGATCGGTCTCTTCAGAAGGTGTGTCAGCCGCGTCTTCGGGCATCAGACTGTGGGGCAGATCTTTTTCCTTGATCATCCGATCGAATGCAGACGTTTTTTTCCGCGTTTCTTCCAGAACACCGGGGCTTACCTCGATATCCGGCTGAATGCCCTTGGCCTGGATGGAACGGCCGCTGGGGGTATAATACCTGGCAATAGTGTATTTCAACCCATATCCATCCTTGAGGGGACGGACCGTCTGCACCGACCCCTTGCCAAAGGAGGGGGTTCCCAGAATCAATGCCCGGGTATGGTCCTGCAGTGCGCCGGCCACGATTTCCGACGCCGAGGCAGACCCGCCGTTGATGAGAACGACCACCGGGTATTTTTTATCGGATCGCTGCGGGCGGGCATCATAGGTCTGGTTGTTTTTCTGATCCCGGCCCTTGATGGAAACGATGGTCCCGTCGCTCAGAAACAGATCCGCCATCTTGACGGCCTGATCCAGAAGCCCGCCGGGGTTGTCCCGCAGATCGACGACTAGGCCTTTCAGCGGCGCGGCGGATGTGTTCAGCTCTTCCAGATGACGGTCCATCTCTTCATGGGTATTCATCCGGAAATTGGTCACACGGATATATCCGTATCCAGGGGCCAGCTCGGCAGACCGGACACTGGTCATGGGAATCAGATCCCGTTTCAGGGAAAATTCCAGGGGAGCGGACTCACCTTCACGGATAATGGTGATCGCGACCTCTTCATGCCGGGGTCCGCGCATCCGGTTCACCGCTTCCCACAAAGCCATGCCTTTGGTGGATTCTCCATCGATCTTGACAATGATGTCACCGGCATAAATGCCGGCGTCATACGCAGGGGTTCCCTCGATGGGGGACACCACCGTCAGAATCCCGTCTTTGAGTGTAATTACGATACCGATCCCTGAAAATTCTCCTTTGGTATCGTCCTGGAGATCCTCAAACGCCTGGGGCGGCATAAAGCTGGAATGCGGATCCAGATTTTCCACCATCCCCTTGATGGCATTGTGAATCAGGGTTTCTGCATCCACATCTTCCACATAATTGTTTTCCAGCTCCTCCAGAACCTCCACAAACAGTTTCAGCGATTCATAGGCAGGGGCTGATTCGGCATGGGACGGCGGCGTAGAAAAAAGACATGTCAGCCCCAGTGCCAGAACAGAACAAAAATATTTTAAAACAAATAAAGATCGGGTCGTCATGAATTGTTATACTCCTTTTTTTAACCATTTCAGGGGATCCACCGGTTTCCCATGATGCCTGAGCTCAAAGTGGAGACACACCCCTTTGAGGGACCCGGTATCACCCATGGTGGCGATCACTTCTCCGGTATCCACAGTATCTCCTTTTTTCCTGAACATTTCCTGTAAATGGGCATACAGGGTGTAATAATTTTCTCCATGGTTGATGATCACCATGTTCCCATACCCTTTCAGCCACTCCGCATAGACAACATTGCCTTTGAACACGGACCGGACCGGATCGCCCTGCTCTCCTCTTATAGCAATTCCGCTTTGAAAAGTGAAGGATTTGTAATCACCGGACTGCTTGATACCGAACCGGGATATGATTTGCCCTGCCACCGGGGGCATGAGCCGGCCTTTCTGAAGGGAGAACGCCACCGGGCTCCGGGGTGTTTCAGCCTGTTTTTCCAGCGCGGCAAGCTGCTGATCCAGGGCATCGGCCGATTCTTTCAAAGCCGCCAGGGCGGCACGGGACATTTTTTTCTCCTGCTGAACGGCATGCAGAATCTCCTTTTTTTTCCGGGATGCGGCAGTCATGGTTTGAATCTCGCCCGCCAGATCGGTCTCCAGCTTGTCCATGGCTGCTTTCTGTTCACCCAGACGGGTTTCCATGGTCTGCATCTGCACCATATCCCGGTTCAGGCCGTCAAGAATGCCGTAATCAGCATTCACCACCTGTTCCATGGCACGCCGGTTCACCAGAAAGTCGAACAAAGTGGCCGGCGGTGCCGTCATGTTGAGGCGGCCGGCGGCATGCATCCGGTAAAGTGCGGCCAGGCGGCTTTCGGCATATCCCCGACGCTCATGGATCCGGCCCGACAGCTTCTGCAGGTCCGACCGGAGATCCGCCATGGTTTCCTCGAGTTGCCCGATCTTCGAAGACAGATCCGCCACTCTGTTTTGGGCCCGGTTCAACTGAAAATCCATGGCATCCAGTTCCTGGATCAGCTGTGCTTCCTTTTGTGTGAACGCCTGAACCCGTTCCTGTTCCTGAGTGATCTGGGTCTGTATCTTTTTTTTTCTGTCCTGCACGACATCCGGTGTATCCGCCCGCAAACCGACAGGCAGGCTGCATATCAGACAGCCCCAGATCAGAATTATTTTAACAGCTGTCTCAGGGAAAGATAACATCCGAACCATCCCAGAAATGTACTGGCACCCAGCATCCCTCCCATGGCCGTGAAAGAGAGAAACCGGACATTCACATCAAACAGGTCTCCCATGATTCCAGAGACGCCCGAACCCACCAGCAGATAGGCAACATAAAGTATCAGCAATCCCAGAATACCGCCCACACCCCCCTGGATCAGTCCGGTAATGTAAAAAGGCATCTTGATAAACCGGTCGGTGGCCCCCACCAGGCGCATGATTTCCACTTCCGACTGCCGGGTGTAAAACACCAGCCGGACCGTGCTGGCAGTGATAAAAAAAGCGATCAGCAGAAACAGCCCGCCCAGCGCATATCCGGTCATCCGGAACAGATGAAACAGATGAAGAAACCGGGCCAGCCATTTTTCCCCGTATTCCACACTCTCCACCATTTCCAGAGACTCGATCTGTTCAACCGCAGCGGCCATCTGTTCAAATCCGTCCCGGGTCTGTATCTGAATTTCCAGAGCATGGGGCAATGGGCTTTCTTTCAGGGTGTCCAGAAATTGCGTGGAACCGGCCATTTCGTTTTTCAGACGTGCCAGGGCCTGATCTTTCGAAACAAAGGCGACCCGGACAACACCGGCCATATCCTGGACAGCGGATTCCACCTCGGGCCGCATGGTTTCGGAAAACTCCGGCGCCAGATACACCATGGCCCGACCCGTTCGGTCTCCCCCATCCAGAACACGCCCCAGGTTCTCGAAAAACAGGAAAAACAGAGACACCGCCAGGATAGACAGCGCGATGGTCACCATGGTGATCAGGTTCAAAAACCGGTTGGATCGGATATCTGCCAGGGCTTTTTTGATATACCGGGTCATGAGATGCGGTGCCCTTTTGTTTTCATACGGTGTACGGATCCAGCCGGGTGGCGGATGTCAGCCGTCCCTTTTCCAGCACGATACTGCGGCCGGTCACCATGGCTTCCAGCTGCCGGAGGTGATGGCTGGCCACCAGAATGGTAACCCCTTTTTTGTGGTATGCCAGAAGAATCTCCAGTACCCGCCTTGCAGATTCCTGATCCAGGCTGCCGGTGGGTTCGTCCGCCAGAATGATGTCCGGGTCCCCTGCCACGGCCCGGGCCACGGCCACCCGCTGCTGTTCTCCCCCGGACAGGGTGGGCGGCAGCACATGGGCTTTTTTTTCCATGCCGGTGATCCGCAGCACATGCATCACTTTTTTTTTGATGAATCCCGGCTTTTTTCCGGCCACTTCCAGGGCCAGGGCCACATTGTCGAACACGGTTCGGGTGTTTATCAGCTTGAAATCCTGAAACACCATGCCGAACCGCCGCCGCAGATACGGCAGCCGGGTCGAAGATATTCTGGAAAGATTCATGCCATCGATGAGAATCTGCCCGTCCGACACGGTTTCCGCCAGATACAGCACTTTGAGCAGGGTGGATTTTCCTGCGCCGGAAGGTCCGGAAACAAATACGAATTCACCGGGCAGAATATCCATGGACACATTCTGCAATGCGGGTTTGCCCCCGTAGTGCTTGGTGACGTTGAACAGCCGGATGATGGCGTTTTTTCCCGTATCCAGATTCATTTTTCTTTCAATCCACCCCGGGTTTGCATTGACATGGCAGCCTCTTTGATTGACTGGGGCTGAATTTACTGATATATATCGGTTGTGTCAAGGAGTGCTGAAAAACAGTTTTTCTTACACATCTAAGCCTTCACTGGACCCGTAACCCGGCTTCTTCCAAACAGTGAAGGCTTTGCATTTAAGCCATAAGGATACCTGTTATGATCTTATTCGACTCCCACTGTCATATTGACGACCCCTGTTTTGATGCGGACATGGATGCCATGTTCGACCGGGCCCGCAACGCCGGGATCCGGGCCATGGCCATTGCCGGGGTTGACCTGGAGACGGCCCGGAAAGCTGTCGCTATTGCATCCCGTCACCACCATGTCATCACCGCTGTGGGTATTCATCCCCATGATGCGGTTCATTGCGGCCCAAACGCTCTGGACGGGCTGATCCGCCTGGCAAAAGAAAACGACTGTGTCAAAGCCTGGGGGGAGACCGGTCTGGATTTCAACCGCATGTTTTCCCCGCAAAAAGAGCAGGAAGCCTGCCTCAATGCCCAGCTGGGCATCGCCGGAGACCTGGACCTGCCGTTGATTTTTCATGAACGGGATTCCAGGGGCCGGTTTTATGACATCGTGAAATCAGATGGTCCCGCATCCAGAAAAGGGGTGGTTCACTGCTTTTCCGGCACTCGCATGGAACTGTTCAAATACCTGGATTTGGGCTATTACATCGGCATCACCGGCATATTGACGATCCAGAAGCGGGGCCGGCTGCTCCGGGAACTGGCGCCGTTGATCCCCGAAGACCGGATTCTCATTGAAACGGATGCGCCCTATCTGACACCGGCCCCCCAGAAAAACAAACATCGCCGGAACGAGCCGGCCTTTGTCCAATCCGTCCTGATCAGGCTG
>JAABTO010000205.1 GCA_011389835.1 Desulfotignum sp.
CATGTTTATCGTCAATGTGGTCTTTGGAGGCATTGCTATTGCGGTGGTGATCGCTTTGCATACATATCTGGTTCACAAGCGTATCAAAGCGCCTTTTGGCGATGTGCGCAGCGGGCTGTTCACCGCCTTGGCAGAATGGGCCGCCGGAAAAGTCGCAAGCCTGGCCGGTCCCCGCGAGAAAACATGGAAGGCAAATCTCCTTGTGCCTGTTGAAGACTCACGAGACATTGTAAACGTCTTCCCTCTGCTGCGGGACATCGCTCGACCCAATGGCTTTGTGCGCCTGCTCGGCCTGACCGGGGATCGAAATTATCATGAAATGACAAAAAACCTTCCTGACCTGACAAAAAAATTTGAAGAGGATCAGATTTTTTCCACCTGGACAGTAGTTGACGCGGCAACTTTCAGTGACAATCTTGCGGCCGGACTTGAAGCCCTTGGCGGCGCTTTTTTCCGTTCCAGCATGATTTTTCTTACTTTTCCTGAGAGCGGCCAGCGAGAAGAAAAAATCCATCGAATTATTCAGGATGCCCGTAAAAACAAGCTGGGCGCCGTGCTTTTTTCAGGTGAAAAGTTTGCTCACTCAGCTGGTGGAGTCGTTCATTTTATCATCGATCGTCCGGATGACGGTTGGCGGATTGGTGTAGACCTGGGAAAAGCGGATCTGGCCTTTCTATTGGCTTACAAACTGAAACGAAACTGGAAGACAGGCATGGTTTTCACCGCTTTTCTGTCAAAGGCAGGGGAAGATCAACAAGCGTTGGAATTTATGGAGGCAGTGGTGGAACTGGCAAGGGTCCCGAACGTCGAATTCAGGCTGGCGAGTTCGGAAAAAGAACTCCAAGTGGATTCGGGCGATACCGTGATAACCATTTTCAGCATGTCCAATGAGGTAAATTTCAGGGAAATGCACAAGCGGATTCAATTGGCGCAAAGCAATTGTCTTTTTGTCATGGATTCTGGATGGGAAAATGCACTGGCTTAGATGACTGTTTGTCTGGGGACTTGGCAATTATTGC
Source organism: Desulfotignum sp. (assembly GCA_011389835.1). Taxonomy (GTDB): domain Bacteria; phylum Desulfobacterota; class Desulfobacteria; order Desulfobacterales; family Desulfobacteraceae; genus Desulfotignum. The sequence continues at coordinate 1,020 of JAABTO010000205.1, forward strand.
CAGGCGCTGAAGCCGGTAAGCACTCTTTTCATGAGTAAGGGATAACCGCTTTTATGCATATTGCAACGCAGCTTCTGATCATTGTTTCCACCGGGCTCTTCTGTCAGTGGTTTGCCTGGCGGATAAGTCGACCTGCCATCATTCTTCTGATCGCTGCGGGAATTTTGCTGGGGCCGGTCACCGGCCTAATTGATCCAAGCCTCTCTCAAACGGAATTGTCGGAGTTGATCGGTTTGGGGGTTGCAATTATTCTGTTTGAGGGTGGCATGGATCTCAAGATGAGTGAGTTCCGGCGGATTGGGCATGGAATTGGCCGTCTCACAGTCCTTGGGCCGCCTTTTTCATGGCTTCTTGGTACAATGGCGGCGCATTTTATTGCCGGATTGAGCTGGCCGGTTGCCTGGGTCCTGGGTGCTATTCTGGTAGTGACCGGTCCGACAGTGATTATGCCGTTATTACGGCAGGCCCGGCTTAACAAAGAATCCGCTTCACTTCTAAAGTGGGAAGGGATTGTCAATGATCCGGTGGGAGTCATTCTGGCGGTTCTTACTTTTCAATATTTTACGCTTGCTGGAAGCGGCTGGAAGGAGGCGTTGACAGGACTTGGTGGTGCCGCAGGTGCGGCAGGGCTGATTGGCGGGCTTGGCGGATGGCTCATCGGCAGTTTGTACAGGCGCGGTTCAGTCCCCCCACACCTCAAAGCCCCCATACTTATGGTGCTGGTTCTGGCGGCATACTGGGTCAGCAACCAGATCCAGCACGAGGCAGGCCTGCTGACCGTCACAGTGATGGGGCTCGTCATTGGTAATATGAAGCTGGTTGAGCTTGGGCCCCTGCAACAATTTAAGGAAAACCTCACTATTGTTCTCGTGTCAGTTTTGTTTATCATCATTCCCGCGCAACTTAAAGTCAGCCAGCTCCAATTACTGCATTGGCAGGTGGGTGCTTTTGTTTTAGCCGTTTTGTTTTTAGTCCGCCCTTTGGCTATAGGTCTTGCAACTCTGGGCGCACCCATGCGGGGCCGGGATAAAATTATGATGTCGTGGATAGCTCCGCGCGGTATTGTTGCCGCCGCCACGGCAGGCATTTTTGGCCCGGAACTTCTGGCCGCCGGATATCAGGATGCTGAAATACTGCTGCCAATTGTTTTTCTTGTTATTGTCGTTACTGTGTTGGCGCATGGGCTCACTTTGGGGCCGTTGGCGCAAAGAATGGATCTGGCGGCCGGAGAGGAAAATGGATTGCTGATTGTCGGTGCCTCCCCGTGGACACGGGCCCTGGCGCAGGCATTGAAGAAGCTCAACGTCGATGTCGTCGTGGCGGACGGATCGTACCAGCGCCTGAAACCGATCCGCATGGATGGTATCAATGTTTATTACGGAGAAATACTCTCAGAGCATGCTGAGCACAAACTCGAAGATGAGCATTTGAGTTTTCTTTTCTGCGCTACCGATAACCATTATTATAATGCTCTGGTTTGTAAAGCCCAGGGACATGATTTTGGACATCACCGCACTTTTCAACTGGGGCCGCAACAGGAGGCGAAGCAGGAACAAAAGCGCCTTGCTGTTCAGCAGCGCGGCTATTTTGCCTTCAACCCGCCTTCTGACTATTATACCCTGCACCAGCGTCTCAACGATGGCTGGACGATACAGACTACCCGTTTGAGCAAAGGGTTTGATCTTGACAGATTAAAGAATCGTCTTGGTGATATAGGTGAAGACTGGATATTGCTTGGCAGCATCTCTCCGGCAGGTCGTCTGGAGTTGTATGCAGACGAGCAGCCTTTCAAAACAGAGGCCGGCTGGACGTTGCTGTATTTTGCTCCTCAACGTCAAAAGAGCAGGTCTGCTGACAAACAAGATGGCGGCAGCCGGGAATAGACATGCATCCCGTAGAGATTATCCAGAGGGCATTGAATCGTATGGGGCATGTCGGATAAAAGCCCATCCAGATGGTCCTGCCACCACTGATCATATTCCGGGGTGACAAGGATTTCGGCGCTTCTGCCATTTGGTTTTTGCCACAAAGGAGAACACATATCAAAAGTGTCCTGAACAGATACTGGCAATTCGGATATGGTATTTTCCGGATTTCGGGCAGGGAATTTGTCCGGGACCGGTGCAGCCTGCAGGCATCGGCCCTGACCCTGTATACCCTGTTGTCCATAGTCCCGGTCATGGCCATGGCATTCGGCATTGCCAAGGGATTCGGTTTCCAGAAATATCTTGAAACCCGGATACTGTCTTTGTTTGCCGGCCAGGAACAGGTCATCCAGACGGTTCTAACTTTTTCCTCCAATTTGCTGGAAAGAACCAAAGGCGGGCTCATGGCGGTGCTGGGCATCATCTTTTTGATGTATGCGCTGATAAAGATGATGGGCCACATGGAAGATACCTTCAACAGGATCTGGCGGGTCAGGGGGAACCGCCTTATTGTCCGCAAAATAACCGATTATATCGCCATTGCCTTGGCTGCGGGGCTGCTGGTGATCTTTTCCGGCAGTGCCACCATTTTTATCACCGGTTATCTGGAAAAATTCCTGGCAATCCTGGATCTTCCAGCCAGCCTGGGCCGTCTGATCTCTTTTGGCCTGAATATATTTCCCTTTGTGACGGTCTGGCTGGTATTCACCTTTTTTTATATGTTTATTCCCAATAAAATTGTGAATATCCGGGCTGCATTGGCCGGGGGAATCATTGCCGGCACCATTTTTCAGCTGGCCCAGATAGCCTATGTCCAATTCCAGGTGGGTGTCTCCACCTATAATGCCATTTACGGGAGTTTTGCTGCCATCCCCTTGTTTTTATTTTGGTTGAAGGCGTCCTGGACCATTGTGCTGTTCGGCGCCGAGATCTCCTTTGTCTGGGAAAATTTTGATCTGCTTCAGACTGAGGACCCGGAATATGAGCACATCAGTATCCGGGTGAGAAAACTGATCATCCTCAAGATAGCGGTCTTTTGTGTGAAGCGGTTCGCCCAGGGCCGGGCACCGGTGACATCCTTATCCGTTGCCGACCATCTTAATTTGTCTGTGAACATTACATCGGTTTTCATGGAAAAACTGGTCCGCAGCCGCATTCTTTTCAAAGTAAGTGACCCGGAACCCGGCTTTGCCCCGGCCCGGGACATAGAATGCCTGACTGTCATGGATGTTGTGACCGCTTTTGAAAATATGGGAAAAGATGATCTGTATCTGGGCGACACCCTGGAGCTGACAGCGCTGGAACAGAGCCTGGAATCATTTGCAGCAGCTGCCAGGCAGTCATCCGGGGAGCGGTTCCTCAAAGATGTCTGATTGTTGACAACCTGCTTCGGCCGTAGGTAGCCGTGGCCGTTTTAAGCCATTTTGCATGCTGTTTTGTCAACCTGCCTTTCGGCAGCCGCCACTGCCAGTTGTCCTGTGCACCGGCCGGCTGGTTCAGACGGGCATCAGGTCCTAAGCCCAGAATATCCTGGAGCGGGATGATCACTGTATCGGCCACAGACATCATGGCCAGACGTATCATTTGCCAGTGGATGTTTTCCCTGGAGATATGGCGGCCCAGGTAGCGCTGCAAACGGGTTTTTGCCTCGTCGGTGAGTTCCTGTTCAAACCAGCCGCAGATCGTGTTGTTGTCATGGGTGCCGGTGTAAACGATACAGTCCTGGATATGGTGATGGGGCAAAAAGGAACTGTGAGGGAAATCGTCGCCAAAGGCGAACTGCAGCACCCGCATGCCGGGCAGCTGAAATCTGCGCATGCATTCACGGACATCCGGTGTGATCGTGCCCAGGTCTTCGGCGATGACCGGTAACCGGCCGAACCGCATGGCTAAGCGGGTGAAAAAATCATCGCCTGGTACCTGGACCCATTTCCCGTCAACAGCGGTCTTTGCCGAGGCTTCAACTTCCCAGTATGCCACCAGCCCCCTGAAATGGTCGATACGCACCACGTCAAACATCTCAAAGTTGCAGGCAAACCGCTGGAGCCACCAAGTGTAATCGTTTTCCTGCAGGTATTGCCAGTCGTACACCGGGTGGCCCCAGAGCTGGCCGGTATCACTGAAGTAATCCGGCGGAACCCCGGATACTTTTGTCGGTGATTTGTTTTCATCCAGTTTGTATTGCTGCGGGCAGCGCCAGACATCTGCGCTGTCCATTGGCATATAGATGGGAAGATCTCCGTACAGGCGGATATTGCGGGCATTGCAGTAGTCTTTGAGTGCCTGCCATTGACGGAAAAACAAAAACTGTACAAATTTATGAAATTTGATCTGTCTGGCCAGGCTGTTCTGTATCCCGGCCAGGGCATCCGGGTGCCGGTCCCGTAAGGGGTGGGGCCATTGCTGCCAGACGGCCTGGTTCAAATGTTCTTTGACTGCCAAATAGGTTGCATAATCTTCCAGCCAGGCTGTTTGCCTGGCGCAGAACCGGTCAAAGCCCGCAAGTGTTTTTCCCATTTGTTCCATGCGGTCAAACGCCAGCTGGAAAAGGGTGTGCTTATGGTCCGCAACTGCTGGATAGTCAACGCGGGTATCGGAAAATGGCTGTTGGGGCAGGGTTTCATCCACAGACAGCAGACCGGCCCGGACCAGAAAATCCGGGCTTATCAGCAACGGGTTGCCTGCAAATGCTGACGGGCTGCTGTAGGGTGAGCCGCTTTGGGGGTCAACAGGGTTCAGGGGCAGCACCTGCCATATCTGCTGGCCGGTTGCAGATAAAAAATCGGCAAACTCATAGGCTGCGGGTCCCAGATCACCGATCCCGTATCTGCCGGGAAGAGATCGGAAGAGCACAC
>JAABTO010000035.1 GCA_011389835.1 Desulfotignum sp.
ATTCCTCCTTCTCTATGACATGATCCAGGAAGCGGTCTGGTAAAACACAATGGACAGGCTCAGGGCCAGCAGTGTGTTGAACACCATGGAAAAAACCCCCCATTTCCAGGACCCGGATTCCTTGACAATGCAGACCACCGCCACAAAACACGGGGAGTAAAATATGGTGAACAAAATCAGGCTGAAGGCGGTAACGGGTCCCCATCCATCAGCGGTTCTCAGCCGCTGTGCCAGAGACATGCTGTCTTCCGGGGCCACATCGCCCAGAGAATAGGCGGTCCCCAGGGTGGAGACCACCACCTCTTTGGCGGCAAATCCTCCCACAAGGGCAATATTGGTCTGCCAGTCGAATCCGGCATACCGGGTGACGCTTTCAAGGGCCATGCCCATACGGCCGGCAATGGAATGCCGCAGGGCCGCAGCCCCCGGATCCATCGGTTCGGCAGGTGCGTGTCCGACATTCTCGGCAGAAGCGCCTGCCCGGGGCGCATCAGCCGGATGGGAAGTATCCAGCTGCGGAAAGGTCATCAAGGCCCACAGAATAATGGAGATGCCCAGAATCACGGTGCCGGCTTTTCTGATATACTGCCAGGTACGTTCCCAGGTATGGATGACCAGGCCTTTGAAGGTGGGCAGCCGGTAAGGAGGCAGCTCCATCACAAACGGGGTGGCCGGCCCCTGGATCACCGTGGACCGCAGCAGCTTGGCCACCAGCAGGGCCCCGGACCAGGAGATCATGGTGATGACCAGCATGACCTGGGCCCGGTGTTCCGTAAAAAACGCCGCCACCAGCAGGGCGTAAACCGGCAGTTTGGCCCCGCAGTTCATGAATGGTACCGTAAGCAGGGTGGCCAGGCGCTCTCGAGGAGATTTGAGGGTCCGGGTGGCCATGACCCCGGGCACGGCGCAGCCCCCGGCAATGCCGCCGGAAACGATAAAAGCCATGACCGAAGCCCCGTGCAGGCCGAATATCCGGAAGACCCGGTCCAGCATGAACGCCATGCGGGCCAGGTATCCGGAATCCTCCAGAAAAGAGATGCCCAGAAACATGAATAAAATCAGGGGCACAAACCCCAGGACCCCGCCCACCCCGTCAATGATACCGGAAATCACAAGGGACTTGAGCAGCCCGTCGGGAAACAGCAGTTCGGCCCGGCCCCCGAGCCACCCGAAAAAGTTCTCAAACCATTCCACCGGCACCTCGCTGTAGGTAAAGGTGAATTGATACAGCGCCATGAGCACGCTGACCATGATCACCGGACCCAGGAACCGGTGGGTCACGATTTTGTCGATTCTGTCGGACCACGCCAGCCGGTTTTGATCCCAGGTGTGGGAGATCACCCCCTGCTTGAGGATCGACGCGATAAACCCGTACCGCTGGTCTGCGATCATGCCTTCCGCATGGGTGTCTAAGGTGGCATCGAGATGATGGGTCAGTTTTTGCGCTTCAGACACCAGCCAGTCATGGGTTGCGGGCAGGTGCGATTTGCCCGCTGCCATGATCCGGGCATCATTTTCCAGGTATTTCAATGCCACCCACCGGGGAAGATACCGGTCGGTCAGAAAAAGATCTGAGCGAATCCGGGTTTCCATCTCATCCAGGACCTCATCCATATCCCGGCCATAGGAAATCTTCACCGGTGCCGGCCGGGACCCGGCATGGGCGGCCACGGTCTTGAGCAGCTGATCTCTGCCTTTGCCGGTCCGGGCCACCATGGGCACCACCGGCAGACCCATCAACGAGGCCAGTTTGTCGGTATCAATTGTTATTCCCCGTTTTTTTGCCACATCCATCATGTTCAGGGCAATACAGACATTAGCGCCCATCTCCATGAACTGAAGGGTGAGATACAGATTTCTTTCCAAGTTGGATGCATCCACGATATTGACGATCATGGCCGGTTTTTCGTTGACAATAAAATCCCTGGCCACCACTTCCTCCAGAGAATAGGCGCTCAGCGAATAGGTGCCCGGCAGATCCACCACATGGAATTCATGTGTGCCGGATACACAGCGGCCTTCTTTTTTCTCGACTGTCACCCCCGGATAGTTGCCCACATGCTGCCGGGCCCCGGTCAGGGCATTGAACAGGGTGGTTTTTCCGGAGTTGGGATTTCCGGCCAAAGCAATGGTCATCCCCATATCAGTGAACCTCCACGAAAATAAAGTCTGCTTCATTGTTTCTCAATGTCAGAGTCCCTCCCATGATCCGCAGCGACACCGGGTCGTTCAGCGGGGCACGGCCCTGAATCCGTATTTCCTTTCCCGGTACCAGACCCATGTCCCGGATCCGCCGGCCCAGCTCATCTTTTGCTTTTACGCTGACAATGGTCCCGGTCTGATTCACCTGCATCTGTCTCAATGGAATACCTGTCATGCCTGCTCTCCTTTTAATTTACGGATCAAACAGATAAGTTTTATAAGGCTAACTTTTAATAAAGTCAATAACATTTTTCATCAAGTTTGATTTATTTTTAGTTGACTTATTATATCATTTGGATATAAGAAAAACAGGAACCCAAGATGGAGGCAGACATGGAAAAGACCATTCCACTTTCCGAAAACATCGAAGATTACCTGGAAACCATACTGAGGCTTCAAATCCGGAATAAAGTGGCAAGATCCAAGGACATTGCCGAAGAACTGAATATCAAGCGGGGATCTGTCACGGGCATGCTCAAAAAACTGGCCGCACGGAAACTGATCGATTATGAACCATACGGATATGTCACGCTGACCCCGGAAGGGGAAAATATCGCAAAAAAAATTGAATACCGTCACACGGTACTCAAGGATTTTCTATTCAGAATTCTGGAAGTGGATGAAACACGTGCCGATGAAACCGCCTGCCGGATGGAGCATGCCATGGACAGTCAGTCGTTCAGAAAATTCGTGGAATTCATCGCCACGCTGGATGCCTGTCCTCACAGAAAACAGAACCCGGATCAGGCATGAAGATCACCACCGGTTTTTGGACCAGACCGCTGTGGCGGTAAGTCCCTGCTGCTTCCGGCCGATCCGGCCGTTTTTCTGAATACCCGTCAGATAGGGTTCAATGATCTGTCTGAGTTTTGTTTCAGGCAGATCCCTCACCTTCTGAAAAAATGCCGTCTGGTTTTCAATTTCCCGGTCCAGAGAAGTAGTCTGGTCCCATTCCATTTTATCAAACCAGATATCTGGAAAATATTTCATGGCAAACAACAGATTGATTTTATACAGGATGGACTGGGGCCGGTCATCTAAGGGTCGGTCCATGATCTTTTCCCACAGAGCAGCCATGACCGGGTCCGGTTTTTTATCGGCCCACCCCCGGACGGCAAACCCGTTTCTGCCGCAGGCCATCATTTTAAAAAACGACCGGGATGTCGACAATGCCGGTGCCATGAACCCGGTGACCAGATCGAACCGATTTTTCCACCCGTATTTGTCGATATCCACTTCATACCAGTCTTCACAGCACAATAGAATCCGGTCTCTGAGGTGGGAAGGCACGGCCTGATCAAGCCGGTCCAGCATGGCGGTCGAAAAATCCAGGGCCGTGACCGTTGCGCCGGATTCAGCCAGGCCCAGGGCCAGCTCTCCGGTACCGCAGCCGATGTCCAGCACGGTCATGTCCTTGGAGAGCAGTCCGGCTTCCCGGAACCGGGCCAGGGTTTTTTTTACCTTCCGGCGCTGTTTTTCTTTTTTCCCCCGGTTATAGGTCGCTGCTGCCTTGTCCCAGTATTCCGGGGTTGAAAATCCTTTGTGAACGGCATACGTGTCATCGGATTTGACCTTTTCCCATTCATGAATCCAGAAATCAGTGGTAAAGATATTGTCCATTTTATCATCCTTTTCTTCACCTGAGACGGGGGATGCCGGGCATCACGGTGTTTTGTTTTTTTTACCGGGAAAAACACAGATATCGAACAGCGGGCAGACGCCGCACCTGGGGATTCTGGCATCACAGATCTCTCTGCCGAAATAGATGAACTGCAATGACAGGTCGCTCCAGACCGGTTCCGGAACGATTTTCATCAGATCGAATTCCACTTTGACCGGATCGGACGATTTTGTCAGTCCCAGGCGGTTGGCTATTCTGAGCACATGGGTATCCACCACAATGGCGGGTTGGCCGAACGCTGCCGACCGCACCACATTGGCGGTTTTGCGCCCCACACCCGGCAGTTTCACCAGAAGGTCCAGGTCATCGGGCACCTGGCCGGCATGGCGTTCCAGCACGGCCCTGGCACACTCCTTGATATTTTTGGCCTTGTTATTGTAAAAGCCGGTGGAATAAATGATCTGTTTGATGTCTCTTAGATCAGCCGCCGCTAAAGATGCCGGATCCGGAAATTGGGCAAACAGATGGCCCGTCACCCGATTGACCTGCCGGTCCGTGCACTGGGCCGACAAAATGGTGGCGGTCAGCAGCTGAAACGGGGTCTGGTGCACCAGTTGGGTCTTGACATCCGGGTACCGGTCTTTTAATGTGCGCAGCAAAAAATGAATATCCACGGTTTTCATGAAAGACAGTTATATATGAGTGAAAAAAAAAGCACAAGTCCTGTCCGGGCGCTGGGGCTGTGTTCCGGCGGGCTGGACAGCATGCTGTCCGGCCTGGTGCTCAGAAACCAGGGCATCGATGTGACCTGGATCAGTTTTGAAACCCCGTTTTTCACGTCGGAAAAAGCGATAAAAGCCTCCGCTGTCTGCGGCATTCCTTTGATCACAAAAGACATCACCGGGCCTTACCTGGAAATGATGAAAGCCCCAAAAGCCGGGTTCGGAAAAAACATGAATCCGTGCATGGACTGCCATGCCCTCATGTTTGAAACGGCCGGGCAGATCATGCAGGCACAGGGATTTGATTTTCTGTTCAGCGGCGAGGTGGTGGGACAGCGGCCCATGTCTCAGACAAAAAACGCCCTTCAGTACGTGGAAAAAAACAGCCGGTACAAAGGATTTATCCTGCGCCCCTTAAGCGCCCTGTGCCTGCCGAAAACCCCTATGGAAGCCGACGGACGGGTGGACAGATCTCAGCTTCTGGGCATCAACGGCCGGTCCAGAAAACAGCAGATCACCCTGGCCCGGGAACTGGGTATCACCCAATTCCCGGCCCCGGCCGGCGGATGCCTGCTCACGGACCCGGGGTTTTCCAACCGGCTCAAGGACCTGTTTTACATTCAAAAAACCCGGGAAGTCCGCCAGATACATCTGCTCAAATTCGGCCGCCACTTCCGTCTGGCCGATACCTGCAAACTGATCATCGGACGATCAAAAGCAGACAACCAGCAGATCATGACCTGGGCTGACCCGACCGCGGATGTGCAATTCAATCATGCCTGGCTGCCGGGCCCCACCGCCCTTCTCACCGGCCGGTACACAAACACGGAAATTGAAAAAGCCGCTGCCATGACAGCGGCTTATGCCAGAACACCCAAACATGAGCCCACCGAAATCCAGGTGACCGTCAATCACGCGCATACCCGGATCAAGGTGATCCCCCCAACAGCATCGGAACTGGCATCCCTGATAATCTGACCCTTGTCCGTGCCTGCAAAAAGGATCAATAATAGATCATTTTCTCCCAGAACTCTTTTTCATCCTTGTCCCAGTCCTTGCCGAATTTTCTATCACAAAACGCTGCCAGACGATTGTACCAGCTGGTCCAGGGATTTTTTCCTTCTTTTTTGGCTTTCAGCACATCCAGCAGAAACGTTTCAATATTGATCATTTCCTCTTTGGGAATATAGGAACAGGCACCACCCAGGTAGGATTTCTTGATATTATCGGGACTCAAGGCATGGGCCGTGAGCATGACCGTAACAATACCCTTTTTGTTGGCCGTCTCCAGCAGCTGATATCCATCCACACCCATGATATCGAGTATGGCAATATCAAATGTCTGCTCTTTCAACAGCTGATCCGCTTCTTCAAAAGACTGGGCCCGAACCACGGTGCACATGTCCAGAAGTTCTTCCAGAGAATCCAGCACGTCAGGTTCATCATCAACGATCAATACTTTTTTGTTTTCCAAACTGATATCTGTCATGATTTTTTCCATTCACATTTACGGGTTTGATACACTTTTTCAGAAATTCGACAAACAGTCACATTATTTTCAAATATAAGACTTTTTCAACCGGTTTCAATGCCGGGTTCCATCTGCCGGGCACGAAGCTGTCCGCAGGCAGCCAGGATATCCGCCCCTTTGCTTTTCCGGACAATGGCGGTCATGTTTTTATCCAGCAGAATCTGGAGAAACCTTTTGACAGTATCCGGATCAGGGGCCTTCAAATCCGACCCCGGATGCGGATTGAAGGCAATGAGATTGATCTTGGCCCGCAGCGGGGTCAACAGCCGGACCAGCGCTCTGGCATGCGCAGGCGTATCGTTCACTTCCTTGATCAGGATATATTCAAAGGTGATCTTGTTTCTGGGTTTCATGGTGACATTTTTGCAGGCATCCAGAAGCTGGGCCAGGGGATAGGTGCGGTTCACCGGCATCAGCCATGACCGGGTATGGTCGTCTGTGGCATTGAGGGATACGGCCAGATTCACGGAACAGACTTCCCCGAGATCCAGGATCCCCGGCACCAGGCCGCAGGTGGACACCGTGACCCGTCTCGGAGAAAACTTCAATCCAAAATCCGTGTCCGTGATCACATCTATGGCCTGAATCACGTTGTCATAATTGGCCAGAGGCTCGCCCATGCCCATGAACACGACATTGGACAATTTCTGCGGATCCATGTGTCTCTGGGCCAGAAATGTCCGCACCGTCCGGACCTGGGCGATAATCTCCCCGGCGGACAGATTGCGCACCCAGCCGCCTTTGGCCGTCAGGCAGAACCGGCAGTTCATGGCACATCCCACCTGGGAGGACACGCAAAGGGTAAAATGATCTTTTTCCGGTATGAGCACCGATTCGATATGTGCCCCGTCAGACAGGCAAAACAGATATTTTTCAGTGGTGTCGGCAGACACCTGCCTGTCCGCCAGCGTCAGGCAGTCAATATAAAAGTGTCCGGCCATCAACGCCCTCAGATCTTTACCCAGATCGGTCATCTGGTCGAAATCATGGGCCAGTTTCAGATACAGCCATTTGAACACCTGTTTGGCCCTGAACGGCCGGACCCCGTTTTCCTCAAGCCATCGGGAAAGGTCTTCCCGTGTATAATTCAATAGATTTTCCATTCCCATTCCTGTGGATCCAACTGGATTATTTCCTTGACATAGCACGGTTTATGAACTAAATTCAATGATTTGATTTGATATTGTGATGAAGGTCTTTTTATGTTTGAAAATTTGAGCGACAGGCTGGACTCGGTCTTCAAAAAGCTGAAAGGCCACGGCACCCTGAATGAGAAGAACATCGAAGATGGTCTCAAACAGGTTAGAATGGCACTTCTGGAGGCGGATGTCAATTACAGGGTTGCAAAAAATGTCATTTCAGATATAAAGACCCGGGCACTGGGCCAGGAGGTCATGGACAGCCTGACTCCGGGCCAGCAGGTCATCAAGATCGTGTATGACGAGTTCACCCGGATGATGGGATCGGAGCACCAGGCGTTGAATCTGGGAACCGGTTCTTCCGGGGCCATCATGCTCGTGGGGCTCCAGGGGTCGGGTAAAACCACCACTGCCGGAAAACTGGGCCTGTTTCTGCGCAAGCAGGGGAAAAAGCCGTTTCTGGTGCCGGCGGATGTATACCGGCCGGCAGCCATTGACCAGTTGAAGAAAATCGGGACCCAGCTGGACCTGCCGGTGTTTGACAGCACCCCGGACATGGAACCCCTCAAGATCTGTCAGAGCGCCCAGCTGGCGGCACGGGAACAGGGGTGTGACACCCTGGTGTACGACACGGCCGGGCGCCTGCACATGGATGACACCCTGATGGCGGAACTGGAAACCCTGAAAAAGGGGGTCAGTCCATCGGAAATCCTGCTGGTGGCCGATGCCATGACCGGCCAGGATGCCGTGAACATTGCCGGTTCTTTTGACCAGCGCCTGGATCTTACCGGTGTAATCCTCACCAAAATGGATGGAGATGCCAGAGGCGGGGCAGCCCTGTCCATCAAGGCGGTCACCGGCAAACCCCTGAAGTTCATCGGTGTGGGGGAAAAATTCACCGGCCTGGAACCGTTTCATCCGGACCGGATGGCCTCCAAAATTTTAGGGATGGGGGACACCCTCTCTTTTATCGAACGGGCCCAGGATGCCGTGGATGAAAAAGAGGCCAAAGCCCTTGAAAAGAAACTGCGGCAAAACGCCTTTACCCTGGAAGATTTCAGAAACCAGATGAAAACCGTCCGGAAAATGGGATCTGTCAAGGATATTTTAGGCATGCTGCCGGGAATGAACAAAAAACAGCTCAAAGGGGTGGACATCGATGAAAAGGAATTTATGAAAATCGAAGCCATCATCAATTCCATGACCCCGGAAGAACGGGAGAAATACGCCATTATCAAGGCTTCTCGGAAAAAACGGATCGCCCAGGGCTCCGGAACCACGGTCCAGGATGTCAACAAGCTGTTGAAAAGCTACACCCAGTCCATGAAAATGATCAAGAAGTTCAATAAAGGCGGCATGCGCTCATTAAAAAACATGCTGCCGTTTTAAGGAGAAAAACAACCTATGTCCGTTAGAATCAGACTGAGCCGTAAAGGCACCAAGAAAAAACCGTTTTACAGAATCGTGGCCGCAGACATTGAAGCCCCAAGGGATGGCCGGTTTCTGGAAACCCTGGGCACCTACAATCCCATGACCGAACCGGCCGACATCGTGCTCAAGCAGGACCGGATTCAGTACTGGCTGGATCAGGGGGCCAAACCCTCCACCACGGTGGCGAGCATTTTGAAAAAACAGGCAGCTGCCCCTGAAACGGCCGCATCTGCCTGAACCCGACTTTTTTTGACGCATCCGGATTCTCACCCCTTTGTCACAGCAAGGAGATGGACCTATGAAAGAGCTGATTGAATACATTGCCAAATCACTGGTGGACAACCCTGACCAGGTCCATGTATCGGAAGTGGTCGGAGACCAGACATCGGTTCTGGAGCTCAAGGTGGCCAAAGAGGACCTGGGAAAGGTGATCGGCAAACAGGGAAGATCCGCCCGGGCCATGAGAACCATTTTAAGTGCGGCATCCACCAAGATGAAAAAAAGAACAGTGCTGGAAATCATTGAATAACAAGGAAAACGGGGCCGACACACTGCTGGTCATGGGACAGATTACCGGGGTCCATGGCCTGGACGGCAATGTCAAGGTCCGGTCTTTTGCACAGTCTTTGGATCTGTTTGCACCGGGAAGTCGGGTATTCATCCCGGTAAAAACCCGTGAACACGCCCGGCCGTTTGGCATCCAGCGGTGTGTGCCTCACAAGAAAGGGCTGCTGATGCATCTGGCCGGCGTGGATGACCGGGATGCGGCGGAAGCGCTGATCGGCAAAGAGCTTCTGGTGCACCGAAGCCGTCTGCCGGAGCCGGAAGACAATGCCTGGTACTGGCAGGACCTGTACGGCCTGACCGTCACGGACCAAACCCTGGGGGATCTTGGAATCATTGACACCGTTTTTTCCACCGGGGCCCATGACATCCTGGTGGTAAAAGACCGGGAAACCGAACGGCTGATTCCCATGCACCGGCAGTTTGTCCTGTCCGTAGATCTTGACAAGGCCGTGATGATCACCCGGCTGCCGGAAGGATATGAATAGGCTGCCGGCATGAAGTTTACGGTACTGACCTTATTTCCGGAGCTGGTGCAGGCGTTTTTTGACCACGGCATCATCGGCCGGGCCATCCGGCAGCACCTGATTGCCGGGCACACCATCCAGATCCGGGAGTTTGCCACGGACCGGCACCACACCGTGGATGACCGGCCCTATGGCGGGGGATGCGGCATGATCATGAAACCCGAACCCCTGGCACAGGCCATTGCTCTGGCAAAAAAACAAACGCCTCTGGCAACGGTGGTGCACATGACCCCCCAGGGAGAACCGTTTCACCAGCAAATGGCCCTGGACCTGGCACGCAGCGAAACCGCGCTGATTTTTGTGTGCGGGCGGTATGAAGGCATTGATGAACGCATCATCACGGGGTATGTGGACAGGGAGATCTCGGTGGGGGATTATGTCATGACCGGGGGAGAGTTGGCCAGCATGGTGATCATGGATGCGGTGTCCCGGCTGATTCCGGGCGTTTTGGGAGGTGAAGATTCCTGTGCATCGGATTCCTTTATGGATCACCGGCTGGAACATGCCCAGTACACCCGGCCTGAATCGTTCATGGGGGACCGGGTCCCCGAGGTGCTGCTGTCCGGAGATCATGGACGGATTGAGAAGTGGCGGAGCCGGTCCTCACTGGCCCGGACATTCATCAACCGGCCGGATCTTCTGACTGACCATCCGCCGGATCCGGAAGAAGCCGCCCTGCTGGAACACTGGTACAGGGAACTGAAAACACTTTTGCACAGAAAGTAACGGCCATGGTCAAGCGCACAGGGACAGGATCTATGATGGACAACCTGTATGCCGTTCTGGTCCACTATCCTGTGGTGAACCGGCAGGGAAAAACCATCGGTTCGGCCCTGACCACCATTGATCTGCATGATATGGCAAGGGCTTGTATGACCTTTGGGGTGAACCGGGTGTATGTGATCACCCCCTACCGGGACCAGGCAGATCTGGCGGATGAGGTGATCCGGCACTGGACCCTGGGAGCGGGATCCCGGTTGAATCCCTCACGGAAACAGGCCCTTGAACGGATCCGGGTGACAGACGCTTTTGAAAATGCGGTCCGGCAGATTGAGGCGGAACACAACCGGCCGGTGACAATTGTTGCCACCAGTGCCCGAACACACATACAAACGATTTCAACCTATGCCCTGAAGCAGAAACTGATGGCGGACATTCCCTGTCTGCTGGTTTTCGGCACGGCATGGGGGTTGGCGGATGAACTGATACATACATGTGATCTGCAGCTGGATCCGATAACGGGTCCGGGAGATTACAACCACCTGTCGGTTCGATCCGCAGCATCCATTTACTTGGACAGACTGATGAACAGCTGATTATAAGATATCAGACAACAACCAGGAGGAAACATGAGCAACGTAATAGAAAAACTGGAAAAAGAACAGATGCGCCTGGACATTCCAAAATTTGATTCAGGAGATACCATCAAGGTGCACGTCAAGATCAGGGAAGGGGACAAGGAACGAATCCAGGTATTCCAGGGCGTGGTCATCAAAAAGACCAATGGGCTGGCCGGTGCCCGTTTCACCGTCAGAAAGATCTCCGGCGGTATCGGTGTGGAACGTATCTTTCCGCTGTACTCCCCGATCGTGGACAAAATCGAAGTGGTGAGCAAAGGACGGGTCCGGCGTTCCAAACTGTATTACCTGCGCAACCTGCGCGGCAAAGCGGCCAGGATCAAAGAAAAACGCTTTGCATAACAGAGGTCCCATGCGGCAGATCGAAAAAATGGTCCGTCAGAAAGGGTTTTCACGGATTGCAGGTATTGACGAGGCCGGCAGGGGACCCCTTGCCGGCCCTGTCGTGTCTGCGGCAGTGATCCTTCCTGCCGATTATTTCTGCCCGGATATCAGGGACTCTAAAAAACTGTCGGAAAAAAAACGCCGGCAGCTGTTTCCGGAAATCATGACCCATGCTTTGGCTGTGGGCGTGGGATTGTGTGATCACAGGGAAATCGATACCACCAACATTCTGGCTGCGGCCCTGTGTTCCATGGAACGGGCGGTCATGAATCTGGATCCGGGTGCTGATTTTCTTCTGGTGGACGGGAAATTTCTTGTGAACACGGACATCCCCCAGCAGGCCGTCGTCAGGGGAGACAGCCTGAGTCTGTCGATTGCCGCCGCATCCATCATTGCCAAAATCACCCGGGACAGAATCATGGCCACCCTTGACCAGGCCTATCCACAGTACCATTTCATCCGGCACAAAGGATATCCTACCGGAGTGCACAGGCAGGCAATCAAAGATCATGGTCCCTGCCCGGTTCACCGGAAAACATTCAAAGGCGTCATACAGGGATGACACGATACCGACAGGAACTGGGTCGGTCCGGAGAAAAGATGGCGGCAGACCATCTGGCAGCATCCGGCTACACCATTCTGGAAACCAATTATACCACCCGGTTTGCAGAAATCGACATCATTGCCGCCTTTGAAGACTGGCTCGTGTTTGTGGAAGTCAAGGCCCGTAAAAATGTGAGGAAAGGGTTGCCCAAAGAAGCGGTGAATGCCGTCAAGCAGCATAAAATCATGCAGGCGGCTCAGCAGTTTCTGAAAACCCGTTCTTCAGCTGACTGGCGCCACGTTCGTTTTGACGTAATGGAAATTTATTTTGGCACAGACGAACCCCGGATCAATCATATCCCCCATGCCTTCCATATCGGATAGCCCCCCTGTTCATACCGGCACCCTCTTTGTGGTGGCCACCCCTCTCGGAAACCTTGAGGACATGACATTTCGTGCGGTGAGAATTCTGAAACAAGCATCTCTGATTGCTGCAGAAGATACCCGTCACTCCAGAAAACTGCTGTCCCATTACGGCATTGCCACCCCCGTGATTTCCTGCCACGAACACAATGAAATGAGGACTGCGGAAAAACTCATTCCGCATCTGAAACTAAAAAAAGATATTGCATTGATCACAGATGCCGGTACTCCCTGCATTTCCGATCCCGGGTACCGGCTGGTCACAGCGGTCCTGGCACAGGGCGTTCCCGTGGTTCCCATCCCCGGGTGTTGTGCTGTGGTTGCCGGGCTCAGCGTGGCCGGCCTGCCCACGGACCGGTTTCTGTTTGCCGGATTTCTGCCCAAAAAAATCACGCATCAGGAACAGGCCATCCAGGCCCTGGCAGACCAGTCGGCCACCCTGGTATTTTATGAATCCCCCAGGCGCATACAAACTCTTTTGGAAAGGCTTTTGGCCATTTTAGGGGATCGAGAGGCCTGCCTGGCCCGGGAAATCACCAAACTGCACGAAACATTCATCCGGGGACCGCTGTCCCATGTCATTGCCTGCCTGGGCACGAACACGCCGCTGAAGGGCGAATGCACCTTGTATGTGGCCGGTGCAAAATCACCGGAACCTCCTTCGTCCCGGGTTTTGGAAACCCTGATTCAAAACCGTCTGGCCGAGTCACACCTGTCCACGGCAGATCTGGCCAAAGAGATCTCACACCAATACGCGGTGTCAAAAAAACAGGCGTACGACACCATTTTAAGGTTGAAATCCTCCCATTCAAACCCTAACCAGGAAGGTCCCCCATGAGCGTTGAACTTTGCTATGTCATTGTCGGTGTTCTGTTGCTGTTCGCATGTTTTGATCTGATGATCGGGGTGAGCAACGATGCCGTCAATTTTTTGAACTCATCCATCGGTTCCAAAGCCGCCCCGTTCGTGGTCATCATGATCGTGGCCAGCCTGGGAATTCTGGCTGGGGTCATGTTTTCAGGCGGTATGATGGAAGTGGCCAGAAAAGGCATTTTTCATCCCCAGTTCTTTACCATGCCCGAGCTGCTGATGATCTTTCTGGCGGTGATGATCACCGACATCCTGCTGCTGGACCTGTTCAATACCTACGGGCTGCCCACCTCCACCACGGTCTCCATCGTGTTCGAACTGCTGGGGGCGGCCGTGGCCATCTCCGTTATCAAACTGCTGCACACGGCGGACGGCACCATGGCCTTGTGGGACTATATCAACACGGCCAAGGCCATGGCCATTGTGGGCGGCATCCTCTTATCCATTGTCATCTCCTTTTTTTCAGGGGCGGTGGTGCAGTTCATCTCCCGGCTGATCTTCACCTTTGACTATCAGAAACGCCTGAAACGCTATGGGGCCTTATGGGGCGGCATGGCCATGACCGCCATCACCTTTTTCATCCTCATCAAAGGTGCCAAAGGCGCCACTTTCATGACGGATAACACCCTGAACTGGATTCAACACCATACCCTGACCATTCTGGGAGGCATTTTTGTCGTTTCAGCCATCATTCTCCAGTTGATGATATCTGTTTTCAAAATCAATATTCTCAAAACAATTGTCCTGGTAGGCACCTTTGCCCTGGCCATGGCGTTTGCCGCCAATGACCTGGTCAACTTCATCGGCGTGCCCCTGGCCGGTCTCACAGCCTTTACAACGGCCCTGGCATCCACGGATCCCATGACTGTCACCATGGAAGCGCTGAGCAAAGCGGTCCAGACCCAGACCGGTCTGCTGCTGCTTGCCGGCAGCATCATGGTGGCCACCCTGTGGGTGTCCAAAAAAGCCAGGACCGTGACGGAAACCGAAATCAGTCTGGGAAAACAGGATGAAGGACCGGAACGGTTCGAATCCATCTGGGTGTCCAGGAAAATCGTGGCCCTGTTCTATCATGTTTTCAGCTCTCTGCGTACCGTGATACCGCAACCTGTGCGCCGGCACGTGGCGGCCCGCATCACCCCCACCCCGGTCCACCACGGCGGGTCTGCCGGTGAAAAACCCTCCTTTGACCTGATCCGGGCCTCGGTGAACCTCATGGTGGCCAGCGCTGTGGTCTCTTTTGCCACTTCCCTGAAGCTGCCCCTGTCCACCACCTATGTCACCTTCATGGTGGCCATGGGGTCTTCCTTTTCAGATCAGGCCTGGGGAAGGGAAAGTGCGGTGTTCCGTATCACAGGGGTGCTGGCAGTGGTGGGCGGCTGGTTTATGACTGCATTTATCGCCTTTATGGTGGCCTTTGTCTTTGCCAATATCATTTTTTATTTTAATGCCGTCGGCATTGCCGGTCTCATGATCTTTGCCGGGTTCATGATATGGAAAAACAAAAAAAAGCACGACGACCAGGCCAAGGACAAGGAAGAGATGAACATCTTTCAGTTCGAAAAAGTGGACGATTTTCAGGCAGCCGTATCTGACACCTTTGACCATCTGGCATTGCAGCTCAAAGGGATCCGGGAATCCTTTGACCGGACCTTTGATGCCCTGTTTACCGAAGATATCGTGACTCTTCGCCAGGAGCGGAAACGGACCAAACAGGTTCAGTTGAGCACCAACGTGATTGTCGCCAATATTTTCAAGGTCCTGCGTCTGCTTCAGAAAACAGACAACCGGGTGTCCTATAATTACTACCAGATTATCCGCCGGCTCCAGAAACTGTCCGATGGATACCGGGACACGGTGATCCGGAGCACCATGCATGTATCCAACCGCCACACCGGCCTGCTGCCGTTACAGATTGAGGAACTCATGGAAATCAAAAAAGTGCTCCTCCAAATCTTTTCAACCGTGGAAGCCGCACTGACCAAAAAACAGATCGTGGACTGCCATGAGATTGTGGCGCAGTTTCATTATCTGCGGGAACTGGTGGATGATTACAATGCCAACCAGATTGAACGCATCCGGAGCGAGTCTTCCAAAACACGGCTGAGCATTCTGTTTTACGCCATCTCCGGCAACTGCGTCATGATGGCCAAGCAGACCGTGAAGCTGCTGGGAATTTTTAACGAGGCATTCATCAATCGCTCCAAATCCCCGGATCAGACCACCAAGTCCTGTTCAGAATACAGCCTGGATTAGGCACGCAGCCCAGTTGCGGCACCATCGGACGGTATAAAAAACAAAAGGGTTCTGTCACGATCATTTCACAACAGAACCCTTTTGAAGGGTATTCACCAAATATGAATCTAATTCAGATTACATCTTGCTGCCTTCTGCATGGCTCTGCAGTTTTACCGCAACCTTTTCGGTGAGGCCGGCATAGTATTCTCTCAAAAGAACCAACACTTCATCCCGGCCGAAATGGTCCACCACCTCTTCATTGTTGGACAGGGCATGACGCAGTTTGGTGCCGGACAGGATCACCCGGTCTTCTTTGGTGTGGGGACAGGTTTTCATGGAAGCCATGCCGTCACACTTGTGGCAGTAGAAGGTCCAGTCGATCTTCAGGGGCTCGCACAGCAGTCTTTTGGCATCTTCTACCGGCTGGGGAATCTGGTCAAAGATCTCCTGGGCCTCGAACAGTGTATAAAAGTCACCCACGCCGGCATGGTCACGGCCGATGATCATCTTGTTAACGCCGTAGTTCTGGCGGAAGGTGGCATGAAGCAGGGCTTCTCTGGGACCGGCATATCTCATATCCAGCGGATATCCGGCATTGACCACGAATTCGGGAACGAAATAGCCCTTGATCAGGGTATCGATGCATTCGATCCGGACTTCGGCCGGAATATCACCGGGTTTGAGGTTTCCAATCAAAGAATGGATCAAGACACCGTCACACACATCCAGTGCGATCTTGCACAGGTGCTCATGGGACCGGTGCATGGGGTTTCTCAGCTGCATGGCAGCCACGTCGGCCCAGCCTCTTTCATCGAAAATCGCGCGGGTTTCCGCCGGTGTCAAATACACACCCTTGAATTTTTCAGGGAATTCACCTTCGGACAGTACCTTGACCGGGCCGGCCAGGCAGAACTCTTTTCTGGCCATGACCATCTGAACCCCTGGATGATCTTCCATGGCCACTTTCCAGAACACATCATCAGCAGATTCTTCACCATGCCCTTTATAGACTTTTTCACATTCCCATTTTTTCTCGTCTTCACCCATTTCAAACTTTTCTTCCACCTTCATGGTGGCATAGATCTCGCCATTTCTTTCCAGGGCGATTTCATCCCCTTCCTTGATTTCAGCGGCATCTTCCTTGGCCACATCCAGCATCACCGGCACCGGCCAGAAGGTATCGTCTGCCAGCATATAGTTCTCACAAACGCCTTTCCAGTCCGCTTTGGTCATGAAGCCGTTCAACGGGCTGAACCCGCCGATGCCCAGCATGATCAGGTCCCCTTTGACCTGGGAAGAGATTTCGATCTTTTTCAGGCCCTGGGCTTTTTTAAGTTCCGCTTCTTTTTCAGCACCTTCGAGCTTGCAACACACCAGACCTCGTCCACCGTGGGGGGCAACTAATTTAGACATATAACGCATTCTCCTTAAAATAATTTATATTAACCCAACCTAATAAATGTTGTGCCAACATTTATTTAAAATTTTTATTAAAAATCTCGTAAGCTTTAATGAGAATTGACAAATTTGTCAAGAATTTTATTTATTTATCTGTGATCCCAAGTGCTGAAGCAAAGTCCGCCATGGCCTGTGCATGCAGATCCGCATCCAGTTGCGGCTGTCTGAATGCGGCAAACACAGTGCCTGCAGCCCGGGCCGCCTGTTGATCATACATGGAATCACCGATGAACAGCACCTGATCCGGGTAAAATGAAAACCGGGCCATGATTTTTTCCAGCTGCTCCGGATGGGGTTTGGGGTTTGTCACGTCCGCAGCCGTCACCACCATATCGAATTGATCGGTCAGATCAAAATCCGAGAGCACCTTTGGCATGGTATCGGTCCGGTTGGTGGCGACCGCCCGGATATACCCGCAAGATCCCAGGACGCTTAACAGATCCACCAGTCCGTCCGCCATTTCCATGTATTGAATGAAATTATGGGCCCCGATCTGCTTGACACACCGGAACACCGGGGCATGATCCGTGACGTCTGGAAAAAGATAGGAAATGGCATCCACCACGGTCATCATGTGGACCTGAACGAACTGTGCATCTGTCAGCGGCGGCTTGTTGAAATGATCCAGCACCAGATCATAAAATTTCCGATTGGCCTGGGCCGTGTCAAACATCACGCCGTCACAATCAAACACCACAGCCTTGATTTGCGATAAATTCATCTTTTGCTCACTTTCATTTGTTGATTGCCAGACCTGGTCATGTATTTGTTTCCAACGCCTGGTGTACCTGTTTCCATACCCCTGGTTCCTGAACAATCCGGATGCCGTCCACATGGGTCACCGGCACCGCACCCATCAGGGCATTGGTCAGAATGACATTGGCAAAGCCGGCCAGATCCCGGACCGGAATCGGTCGCTGTTGTGCGACATATCCCTGCTTTTTCAATCCGCTGATGGCGGCCGCCTGGGTGACACCGGGCAGCACATGATCGGAGGCCGGAACAATGATGTCCCGGCCCGAAAGAATCATGATGTTGCAGGTATTGGTTTCCGAAACACTCTGATCGGGATTCAGGATCAGGGCCTCGTCCCCGCCGTTTTCTCTGGCATATTGCGCAGCCTGGTCATAAAACAGATAGTTCAGGGTTTTATGCCCGGCCAGAAAGGTGTGCCTGGGATAGGGACAGGTCACCAGGTCCAGCCCGGTTTTGTCCAGGACCTCGAGCCGGTGTCGGTAGGGGCGGACAAATACGGCTGAAAATCCGGGCACGGCCAGGATGATCTTGGCTGCCGCAACCCGGTCATCCAGGCGGTTTTCCCTGATCAGGCGCCGGATCACCACCTCCCAGGTGATATCCGGTGCCGGGGTCTTGAACAATGTCTGCCAGGATTGGGTCATTCGGTGAACATGTTCGGCAAGTCGGGCCGGACACCCCCCTGTCACCCGGATGGTTTCAAACACCCCGGCCCCGTATTGAAATCCTGGAATATGGGCCGGCACCATGACCTGATCTTGAGCCACCATTTTCCCGTTGACCCAGGCTTTCAACCCTGTTTTCTCGCGGGTCCGGCCTTTTTGGCTCAGCGTGTTCATGACCGTTTTTCCCTTGTCCAGGGTTTCCTGAAACTCCTTTTCCGGGTCTGAGTCAAAGACAATGCCACCGCCCACGGAAAAAAAGATTCGCTGGTCGTGTATGGTGGCGGTGCGGATGGCAATGGACAAATCCATGGTGTCATGAAAACTGATATATCCGATGGAACCGGTATAGACATGCCGTTTCACCGGTTCCAGCTCATCGATGATCTCCATGGCCCGGATCTTGGGGCATCCGGTAATGGATCCGCCTGGAAACGATGCCTTCAACAGATCCACGCCGGTTTTACCGGGCAGCAACTCCCCCTGCACCACAGACACCAGGTGGAACACATTGTCATAGGGCTCCAGCCGCTTGTGTTCCGTCACTTTGACCGAATCATGCTTCGTGACCCGGGACAGATCATTGCGCATAAGATCGACGATCATGGTGAGTTCCGCGTCATCCTTGATGCTGGAGGACAGGATTTCCCTGTTTTTCCGGTCCTGTTCCGGAGTGCTTCCCCGGGCGATCGTGCCTTTGATGGGCCGGGTTTCCACCCGATGTCCCTGCTGGTGCAGAAAGCGTTCCGGAGAGGTGGAGACGATCTGATGATCCCCGGCCTGGACAAACGCGAAAAACGGTGCTGGATTCCGCTGAAACAGGGAGAGAAACAAGGCATAAGGGTCTCCTGCAAACCCGGTTTCAAAGCGCTGGGCCAGATTGACCTGGTAAATGTCGCCGGCCGTCAGGTATTGAATGATCTTTGCCACCGCATCCAGGTATTGTTTTTTCTCGAATCCGGACACCCATCCCCCGGGGTCCATGCTGAACTCTCCGGTCCCTTCCCGACTTCGTCTGTTTGCCGGCGGATTTTCCATGAGATACTGTTTGAGCAACTCCCCGGACATGGGGGAGAAATCTGACGCACCCGTATTTTCAAACACAGGAACCGACACCGTGGTGTTGCCGGACATTCTGTTTTGAACCAGAACCAGGGACGGGGCCGTCAGATACATATCCGGCAGTCCGGTATCCATACAGGTGCGGGGCAGCTCTTCGATCACATCTTTGAGATCATAGGCCAGATATCCCATGAACCCGGCTGAAAAAGGGGATAAATTCGAAGCACTGTGTGGCAGACGACAATGATCGAGCAATAATTTGAGGCAGGTAAACGGATCTTCTTCGATCTTCTGCCGGGTATTCCGGCAGGTGATGTCCAGCTGCCGGCCGGACATCTTGACCTGCAGCCAGGGATCGATGCCCAGCATATGATACCGGGAACAATCCAGGTCCGTGCCGGACAAAAGCACCACCGTTCCCGGCTGACGGCTGAACCGGGCGGCAAACTGCTCAAAAGGTTCCGGCAGGTCGATGGGTTCCTGCCGAACCCCGGCCAGCCTGGGCAGTTGTGTCACCCACGAGGTCATCGCAGAAAGGGATTCATGCGTTTTTCATTGGCAATGGTGGTTTCCGGACCATGCCCGGTATAGACACGGGTGTCATCGGGCAGGTTCAGCAGTTTTTGTTTGATACTGGCTATCAGGGTATCATAGTCGCCCCCGGGCAGGTCGGTCCGGCCGATGGACCCGGCAAACAGGGTGTCCCCGGCAAACAGATGCCCCGGCGTGTACAGACAGATGCCCCCCCTGGAATGTCCCGGGGTATGGATGACCTTCAAGGTAATATTGCCGAAACTCACGAAATCCCCTTCGTTGAGCAGCAGATCCGGTTCCGGAGAATTTTCCGCAGACAACCCGAACGAGGCGGCGGACCGGGCCAGCTGGGCCAGCATGGGCACATCATCCGGATGAATGGCCAGTTCCGCACCAGTGACCTCTTTCATGCGCCGGTTGGCACCGACGTGATCAAAATGGCCATGGGTATCGATCAGATACTTCACTGTCAGTTTTTCTTTGGCCAGCGTCATGAGGATCCGGTCGGGATCATCTCCCGGGTCGATCACCACGGCTTCCCGGGTATCTTCACACCCCAGAATAAAGCAATTGGCCATGATCGGTCCCACTTCAAGCTTTTTTATAATCACAACACCCTCCTTGTCTCATTATTGTCTTTTCCACTTTGTTCGCCCCCGGATTATGTCCGCAGGGAACGAATCACCGGCCGATGGCCTCGCGGATCCGGTCCAGGATACCGTTCACAAACGGTCCTGATTCCCGGGTACTGTATTTCTTGGCAATGTCCACCGCCTCATTGATGGTGACAGACGGGGGGATATCCGGTCTTTCCATCAGCTCAAAGGCGGCCATGCGCATGATATTCCGGTCCACCACCGGCATTCTGGACACTTTCCAGTTTCTGGAATAGGTTTCCAGCAATGGATCGATTTTATCCAGCGTTTTCACGACACCCTGAACCAGTTCCATGAAAAACGGTTGAACCGTCGGCGTCAGTTCCGCCTCATTTTCCAGACAAAACGCCGCCACATCCGCCTGAACATCTCCGGATGAATTCATGTCCATGAAAAACAGTGCCTGTAGCGCCAGTTCCCTGGACTGCCTGCGATCTCCCATGAATTATCTGGCCTTTCCGAGGATCTCTCCCAGGTTGGCCATTTCAATGGCGCCCAGAGCCGTGTCAAACCCTTTGTTGCCGGCCTTGGTACCGGCCCGTTCAATGGCCTGTTCAATGGTTTCCGTGGTCAGGATACCGAACATCACCGGCACGCCGGTCTCCAGGCTGACACTGGCAATGCCTTTAGATACTTCGGCGCACACATAGTCATAATGGGAGGTGGCCCCTCTGATCACCGCACCCAGGCAGATAATGGCATCATATGTTTTGGCACCGGCCATTTTCTGGGCCGCCAGAGGAATCTCAAAAGCACCGGGCACCTTGACGATGGTAATATCCTGGTCCCGGGCACCGCTGCGGATCAATGCGTCCAGCGCCCCTTCCACCAGCTTGGATGTGATAAAATCATTGAACCGGGATACGATAATTCCAAATTTCTTTCCCTGGGCGGATAGATTGGCGTCTATAATCTGTGGCATGGTCATTAATTCCTTTGATGTTAAAATTGTCAGCAGTATTTATCCATGTGCAGCAGATGCCCCATCTTGGCCTGCTTGCATTTAAGATATCCCTGGTTGTAACAGTTGGGCGCCACTTCAATGGGCACCTGTTCCACCACGGTCAAACCGTACCCTTCCAGCCCCACCATTTTTTTGGGATTGTTGGTCAACAGCCGCATTTTCCTGACCCCCAGACTCACCAGGATCTGAGCCCCGACCCCGTAATCGCGCATATCCGCTGCAAATCCCAGTTTTTCATTGGCTTCCACGGTATCCAGTCCCTGGCGCTGATATTCATAGGCTTTGAGCTTGTTGACCAGACCGATTCCCCGGCCTTCCTGGCGCAGGTATACCAGCACCCCGCTGCCCTCTTCTTCCATCATGGCCATGGCCCGGTAGAGCTGATCCTGGCAGTCGCACCGAAGCGAGGAAAAAATATCCCCGGTCATGCATTCGGAATGGACCCGCACCAGCACTGCTTTTTTGGGGTCGATCTTCCCTTTGACCAGGGCGATGTGGGTAAGATTGTCCAGATCGTTTTCATAGGCGATAATTTTGAATTCCCCGCCCACCCGGGTGGGAATCATGGTCTGGGCCGCCGGTTTGACAAAACTTTCGGTTTTGAGCCGGTATTTCACCAGATCCGCCACGGTGCAGATGCCGATGCCGTGTTTTTTGGCAAACTTCTTCAGAGACGGCATCCGTGCCATGGTCCCGTCCTCATCCATGATCTCACAGATCACCCCGGCGGGTTTGAGCCCGGCCAGCCGGGCCAGATCCACGGATCCTTCGGTCTGGCCGATCCGGACCATCACCCCGCCGTCTCTGGCCCTCAAGGGGAAAATATGCCCGGGCCGGGCAATGTCACCGGGTGTGGTGTCATCGGCCACGGCCGTCAGAATGGTCGTGGCCCGGTCTGCAGCGGAAATTCCAGTGGTGACCCCTTTTTTGGCTTCAATGGATACAGTGAAACCGGTTTCGAACTGGGAGGTGTTGTTCTCCACCATCATGGGAAGATCCAGCCGGTCCGCAATGCTGGAATCCAGAGACAGGCAGATGAGCCCCCTGCCGTATTTGGCCATGAAATTAATGGCTTCCGGCGTGACCGCCTCGGCCGCCATGGTCAGGTCTCCTTCGTTCTCCCGGTCTTCATCGTCCACCAGAATGACCATCCTGCCATTCCTTATATCTTCGATTGCCTGTTCGATCGTTAAATGCGGCATGTTTTCTGTCCTTGATGATTTATAAAAATCCATTTTTTGCCAGCAGTGCCATGGTGATATCGGTACTTTTTTTTTCAGGACCGCCGGCAGTGGTCTGTGTTAAAAATTTTCTGACATATTTTCCGATCATATCGGTCTCGATATTGACCCAGTCCCCGGTCTGCTTGAATTCGATGGTGGTCACCTTTGCGGTGTGGGGAATGATGCTGACGGAAAAATCACTGTCTGTGCACTGATTGATGGTCAAGCTGATGCCGTCCACGGCCACGGACCCTTTTTCAATCATCTGCCCGGCCAGATGCGGATCCACGGCAATGGTCAGAATCAGTGCGTTGCTTTTTTTTTCCATGCGCGTGATCACACCGGTGCCGTCAATATGACCGGACACCAGGTGCCCGTCCACCCGGGACGACAGCTGCATGGCCCGTTCCACATTGACCCGCATGCCCGGGGCTGCGGTTTTGAATGTGGTTCTGGCAACGGTTTCCGGCGCCATATCCACGGAAAAGGCGTGCTTTTCAAGATGAACCGCGGTCAGGCAGGCCCCGTTCACCGCAATGGAATCCCCGATGCGGGTATCGCTCAAATCCAGGTCGCATCCGACCTGCAACATTTTTCCATCTCCCTGGGGAACGACCCGGCGGATGGTTCCCAGACTTTCTATGATTCCGGTGAACACGCTGTTATCTCCCAAAGTGATTTTTGCTCAAATGATCCGCTCGTTTGACATATCCCTGGACCAGAATATCCTGGCCTAC
>JAABTO010000206.1 GCA_011389835.1 Desulfotignum sp.
CAGATGAGCATCCGGTGGGAAATGCTTTTGGATCCCGGCACCGTCACGATCCGGGATAAAGGCTGTTTCGGATACAAATGTTTCATTAAAGGTCCTGTCTAAAAGGTGATATTATAGGTCTTGAGGATCTGAACGGGTGAGAACCGCCTGCCGCATTTTTTCAGTATCCGGACAGAGACCGGTCCACAGTTCAAACTGGGCCGCTGCCTGGGCTACAAACATGGTCAGTCCGTCCACCACCCGGCACCCTTTTTGTCTGGCCACATGCAGCAATCTGGTTTCCAGTGGCGTGTACACCACATCCATTACCAGGGTGTCCGGGGTCAGACAGTCAGCCGGGCAGGACAGCACCTCTGGGTGCGGGACCATTCCCATGGAGGTGGTGTTGATGACAATATCCGGGCGAAGATGTCTGATTTGATCCATGGGCACAAAATCTGCATCAAAGTCCGATGCCAGGGCCCTTCCCCTGTCCTTGGACCGGTTGGTGATCAACAGTTGTCCATGGTGTTCATGGATGCCGAAAGCCACGGCCCGGGCGGCTCCCCCTGCCCCGATGACCAGCACGGTTTTGCCGGCGATGCCGGATTGTTTTAACGGAGCGATGGCTGCCCGGGTGTCGGTATTGTATCCATACAGTCTGCCGTCCCGGTTGACCACGGTATTCACCGCTCCGACGGCCGCAGCCTGATCATCGATCTGATCCAGAAAAGGGATGACTGTCTGTTTGAAGGGAATGGTGACCGAAACCCCGCCAATATTGAATTGTCGGACCGTATCCATGGCCTGCTGAATATCGGTGGGGGCAAACGCCAGATATACGGCATTGATGAGATGGTCGGCAAACGCCTGGTTGTGAACCAGTGGACTTCTGGAATGGGATACCGGGTTGCCCAGCACACAGAACAGCCGGGTGGATGCAGTGATAGCTGTCACGCCCCCCCCTCTTTTTTGACGATAAACGACTGAATCCGGTTGCCGTCCATGTCTTTGACCGTTGCCGTCCACCGGTCGATGATCACGGATTCGCCGGGCTGGGGAATCCGGTCGATCTGTTCGAGGAAAAATCCGGAAAACGTGTCATAACTGACCGATTCCGGGATATTGATGTCGATTTCCTTGTTCAGGTCCTCCACGTTGATACGCCCGGCCACCAGCCATTTGTTGTCTTTGAGACGGACGATATCCGGTACCATCCGGTCGGTTTCATCGATAATTTCCCCGAAAATTTCCTCCACCACGTCTTCTAAAGTTACCAGACCGGCCACACCGCCATGCTCGTCCACTACAATGGCCATATGGCTTTTTTTGGCCTTGAATTCCTGAAGCAGGGAATCCAGTTTTTTGGACTCCGGAATGAAATAGGGTTTTTTCATAATGGCCTTGATATCCAGGGAGGTGATCTGTTCACCGGCCGCTGTGATTTTCTGGTAACTGGTGAACAGATCCTTGATATGCAGCACACCGATCACATTGTCGATGCTGTCTTCGATGACCGGAATCCGGGAATATCCGGTTGACAGAATGGCGGGAATGTCCAGTTTTTCCACGGCATCCACCACAAACATGTCCGCCCTGGGCGTCATGATCTCACAGCAGGATGTATCATCGAATTCAAAAATATTGGTGATGTATTCTTTTTCCGCTTCCTTGATTTCCCCCTCCTCTTCCACCACTTCCACCATGGTCATGAGTTCATCTTCGGTCACTGCGTGATAAGATGGATTGGCTGCTCCGTAGAGCCGGGGAATGAAATTGAGGAGCACCACCAGTGGCCAGAAAATTTTGGACAGCCAGTAGAGGGGAAAAATCACCACCCGGGCCACCAGGACATTGTGCTGGGTGGCAAATGATTTGGGAAAGATCTCTCCAAACACCAGAATCACCAGGGTCATGACCCCGGTGGCAATGCCCACGGCATTGGATTGAAAATAGCTGATGGCAAGGGATGTGGCCAGCGCCGACCCTCCGATGTTCACCAGGTTGTTGCCGATTAGAATCGTGGTGAGCAGGGTATGGGGGTCCTGTTTCATTTTCACGATCAACTGCCCGGTCCCGGAACCGTCTTTGGCAATATGAAAGGCTTTGATTTTTGAAATGGAAAACAGCGCGGTTTCAGATGACGAAAAAAAACCGGACAACACCAGGCAGATAACCAGCAATATTATGTTGAATGTCATCAAGGTGGGGTTTTTCCTTCAAAACAAAATTGATTTTAAATTACTTTAGTAAGATTTGACAGGGTTTGTCAAACAGGCATTGACGTCTTTTAAAGGTTTTTGTTCCAGTGCTGGAGTGTCAGAGCGGTTTTTGCTGCCCTGGCAGCGGCCCCGGGTTCTCCCAGCAACCATCTGACCGGCATCAGTTTTTGCCGGTATTCATCCAGATGATCCAGCATGCAGCAGGCAGTGGCACAGATGTTTTCAGGGGTGGCCGCATCTTGGAGCAGTTCAGGCATCACTTCTTTGTTCATGATGATATTTGCCAGACCGGCGTATTTCACTTTCACCAGTGCCCGGGCCACCTGAAAAGTCACGAATGACATTTTATAGACAATCAGGGTGGGAACGGCGCAAAGAGCCGCTTCCAGGGTGATGGTGCCGGATGCGGCAATGAGCATGTCTGATTGTTCAAAAATCTGCCGGGGATTGCCGGAAATCACCTGAAACAGGTCAGGGGTTTTTGCGGCGGCCACCTGTGATTCAATCATCTCCATGGGAATCGAGTCTGCGGCTGAAACCAGAAACCTGGCATGGGGATGATAACTGTGGATTTTTTCTGCCGCAGCCAGCACTGGCGGCAGCAGCGCATGTATTTCATTTTTTCTGGAACCCGGCAGCAGTCCGATTGTCTTTGGGCATGCGGCATCCGCACCGGGATTAAAAGTATTGCGCAATGGAAAAGGATACTGGTCCAGCAGGGGATTTCCCACATACGTGGCAGGAATCCCGGCTTTTTTATAAATTTTTTCTTCAAAGGGGAAAATCAGCCCGGCATGATCGATGGTGTGTTTCATCTGTTTGAGTCGGGACTGGTTCCAGGCCCAGACCTTGGGAGGAATATAGTAGAATGTCTTTGTGCGGGTGTGGGTTTTGGCATAGGCGGCCGCCCGGAGGTTGAATCCGGGATAATCCACCAGTATGAGCAGTGCGGGCCTGATGGTTTTCAAATGACGCCTGAAAAGATCAAATGCCTGTTTGACAGGCCCAATCTGTCGGAGGACCTCCAAAAGACCCATGGCGGACAGCTGATCAATGGAAAAAAACAGACGGGCACCGGCGCTGGCCATACAGGGTCCGCCGATGCCATGAAAAATCAAGGACGGATCCTGTTGCTGCATGGCACAGATCAGGTCCGCACCATGGACATCGCCGGAAGGCTCACCTGCCAGTATCAGGATGTGTCTGTCTGAATCGGTCATGGAATATCATCATCTGTCAAAGCGGTGATGGCGATCTTGTGTTTATCCGCCAGAGCGATCATCTGTTCCCGGTCAAAAGACACGGACCTGCCGGCCTCCAGTACCAGGGCCCTGGCCCCGGATGCCGCCATGGTCTGGATGGTTTCGCACCCGGTGGCCGGCAGATCAAATCGCAGATCCTGCTGAGGTTTGGACAGTTTGATCACCACACACCCGTTGCCCCCGGCCAGATTCCCTCCCCTTTGAATGGTGGCATCGGTGCCGTCAATGGCTTCCACAGCCAGAACGGTCCCGTTGCTGATCACAATGCACTGGCCGATGTCCAGCTTGCCGACAGCTTTGGCCAGTCTCCATCCCTGAAATGCATCCTGCTGTTCCGCCTTGTCCATGATTCTTCGGGTCCAGCATCCGGCAGGGCTCAGCAGTTCAGGCATCAGCAGGGTCGACGGCCGGATATCGATGCCCTGGGTTTTCATGAGATCCGCAAACCTTGTCAAAATGGAATCATCATGACTTGCCCCGGTTTTGAGAATAAAGGACAGTGCCTTGAAATCCGGTCGAATATCCTTGAAAATACTGGTTTTTTGAATGCTTCCCAGCATCACCGCCTCGTGAATGCCCTGGCGTTTGAAATATTTCACCAGCCTGGACACCTGACCCAGATGCAGCCATTGAAATGCTGCCACGTCATCGGCCAGGTCTGGATCGGTTTCCGACACAAATCCTGCCGCTACCACGGCAATTTTTTTTTCAGCCGCTTTTTTTGCAAACAGCCGGGGGAATTGTCCGCCGCCGGCAATCAATCCAATTTTCATCGTTTTTGCTATCGGGTGATCCCCCGGCTGGAGTTGACAATAAAATCAGTGAAGTTTTTCACTTCCGGAATCTGTTCCACCTCTGCCCTGACCCGATCCGAAGCCTGCTTGACGGTCAACCCGATCCTGAAAAAGATCCGGTAGGCCTTTTTCAACTCAACCAGGGTCAGATTGGAAAACCGGTGGCGTTTGAGTCCGACATTGTTCAGGCCGTGGAGCCTGGCCCGGTCGCCTGCGGCAATGACATAGGGAGGGATGTCCTTGACCACGGCGGATTTTCCCCCGATATAGGCGTAATCCCCGATTTTGACGAACTGGTGGATGGCCACCAGCCCGCCGATGGTGGCATGGTTCCCGATTTCAATGTGTCCGGCCAGTGTGGAATTGTTGGCCAAAATGACCTGTCTGCCGGTTTTGCAGTCATGGGCGATATGGGTATAGGCCATCAGATAGTTTTGTTCTCCCACTTGCGTGATACCGCCGCCGGCTTCCGTACCCCGGTTGATAGTGACAAATTCCCGGATAATGGTGCCCCGGCCGATGGTCAGATAACTTTTTTCTCCGTGGAATTTCAAGTCCTGTGGCGCACCGCCGATGGCAGCATATTGAAATATCTGGCAGTCTTCGCCGATGGATACATATTTATCAATGGTGGTATAGGGGCCGATGGCGGTGCCGGCCCCGATGCGCGCATTGGCGTTGACAATGGCATAGGGACCGATGGTTACCCGGGAATCGATTTCAGCGGACGGATCAATGATGGCGGTAGGATGGATCATGGCTGCTCCGGTTTTTGTATGATGCGTTCAAGGGATTCAAGCCGTTTTTCCAGGGCCAGCAGCGATTTTCTCATGCCCGGCAGCCGGCCGAGGATATTGACGACTTTTAACCAGGTTTTATGGGGCATGTGCGGAATACCTGACACGATCTGATTGTCCGGTACGGACGACGACACCCCGGCATAGGGGCCCACAATGACGTTGTCTCCGATGGTCAGGTGTCCGGATATCCCGGCTTTTCCTGCGATAATGGCCTGTTTGCCCACTGTGGTGGATCCGGCGATGCCTACCTGGGCCACGATCAGTGTGTGATCTCCGATGCAAACATTGTGGGCAATGTGTACCTGATTGTCTGTTTTTACACCATTGCCAATGCGTGTCACCCCAAGGGTTCCTCGATCAATGGTGTTGCATGCACCGATCTCGGCGTGATCTCCAATGGTCACATGACCGGTATGAGACAATTTGAAATGGCTGTCTCCATCCTGGACAAATCCGTACCCATCGGATCCGATCACGGAACCGGAGTGAATGACGACATGTTTGCCTATGCGGGTTTTGTCCATCAGGGTGACATTGGGTTTGATAACGGTATGGTCTTTGATCACGCAGCCCTTTCCTATGAAGACATGGGGCATGATCTGCACATGGTTGCCGATCACCACCTCTTCTTCGATCACCACATGGGATCCAATGGCGACATCTTTTCCCACCACGCAGTCCTTT
>JAABTO010000207.1 GCA_011389835.1 Desulfotignum sp.
CAGTCAAGGCTATTTTGGAATAGCAGTTAAAACAGCCGGACCGGCAGGTTCTTCACCGGGGCCCTGGAAACAGGTGGTCCGATGGTCTCGGGTTCTGTGCCGGTGAGGGCCTGGAGGATCTTCTGGATGATGGGGCCGCAGATCCGGGCCTGGCATCTGCCCATGCCGCAGCGGGTGGCTTTCTTGAGGCTGCTCCAGGAGGTGAACCCTTGTTGGACGGCCTGCTTGATCGTTTGCATGGTGATGTTTTCACACCGGCAGATCACGGTATCGTCCGGGATACGGCCATAGGCGGCCAACGGCACCCGGCATACGCGGTTTACCAGGGTGCCGTAGGATCGACATTCATCCGCCCGGTGATACAAGTGATGCCGGGTTTTCAAAACCCGGTCCCACCGGGGCTGCCGGGGATGGATGCAGCCCAGTTGTTCCAAAATAGCCATGCCCGCGAGTTGTCCCTGGACCCGGGACTGTTCCGCACCGCCGATGCCCGTGGTTTCGCCCACGGCATAGATGCCTTTGACAGAGGTTTCCATATCCACATTGACAGCCGCAGCCCAGCCGCCCAGATCCGGATCATAGGTCACCCGGCACCCGGCCTGGACCGGCAGCTCGATATTGGGCACAAACCCGTGGCCCACGGCCAGGGAATCCACCTGCCAAAACCGGTTCGTGCCGGGAAGAAAGCGGCTGTCCGGTCCGGTCCGGGCGAACACGACCCCGGACACCCGGCCCTGTCCCCGGGCTTCCTGAATATGGTGGCCGTGCAGTACCGGGACCCGGTGCTGCAAGAGCCGGGCCGCATACCGGGCCCCCTGGACCAGTTTGGAAACATGGCGGGCAAAAAACGGCAGCTGCCCAAGTTTCCACAACAGGGAATGACCATCCGCCAGTACGGCCACATGCCCTGTGTGTATTAACATGTCATATGCCAGGGCCGGCATCAATGGGCTGGTACCGGCAATGGCGGTACAGGCCCCGGGCAGGACCCGGTGGGTTTTCATCAGGATCTGGGCGGCGCCCAGGGACATGACCCCGGGCAGGGTCCACCCTTTGAACGGCAGGTATTGTTCTCTGGCACCGGTGGCGAAAACCAGGATGTCCGCCTGGAGTTCCATCAGACGGGTTCCCGGTCCGGCAGCAGGACCGGCTTCCGGACCGGCCATGATCCAGATCCGCCGGTCCGGGAAAATGCCCAGCACCTGGGCCGGATGAACGATGTCCACACCGGAACCGGGAGCGGATACTGCTTCTGCCAGAGATGTCCCGGCCGGCACCATGGGGTCCAGAAGGATCTGGTCCACCAGGCGGGAACGGGCATCCAGGCGGGAACGGACATCGTGCCCGGTACCGGGAGTGCCACGCCGGTCCGGCCGGCCGGGCTGCCGCAGAAACTGCCCCCCCAGGTGGGGGTTTTCATCGATCAGGACGATGTTCAGGCCGTGGCCGGCCAGGGTACGGGCTGCGGACAGCCCGCCGATGCCCGCCCCGATCACGGCCACGTGGCAGGTGTTCCGGTACGGGTCAGTCATGGGTCTGGATCTCCATGCCGTCCTGGACCCGTGTCATGCAGGCCTGCTGATCCGGGATATGATTGACGGTCACCAGGCATTCGTAACACAGGCCCATGCCGCAGAACGCACCTCTGGTTTCGCCGGACAGGGTCTGCCGTAACGGGTAAATCCCGGCGGCGGTCAGGGCGGCATGCACGGTTTCCCCTTCATATGCGGTGACAGGAATTTTGTTTACCGTGATGGTGATCTGTTTTCCCCGGGCAGCAGAGGGTATCCGCAGATTTTGTGTCATCGGATGCGTCCCTGCGGGGCGGTCTGGACGGCGGGCTGACGTGTTTCCGGATCTGTCCGGCGCATGGGGTCTGTGGTGTGTAAATCAAACCGGTCCGGAGAAAAACAGTCCAGGGGGATGCCCGGTTTTCTGTCGAGCAGAAAGGCGGCCATCAGTTCTCCGGTGATGGCGGACAGGGCAATGCCGTCGCCTTCATGACCGGCGGCCATCACAAACCCGTCCAGTGCGGATACCGGGCCCAGGATCGGCAGCCCGTCCGGGGTCCAGGGCCGCAGGCCGGCAAAGGTCCGGATGATCTGGAACGATGCCAGGGCCGGCAGTCTGGCAGCGGCGTTGGTGATGATGTTCCGGATGCCCGGCAGGGTGTTGCCGGTGTCAAATCCCACAAATTCCCGGGTGGCGCCCAGCAGCAGGTTGCCGGTTTTGGTCTGTTCCATGGAGATGCCCTGGCCGGCGGTGCGGGCCAGGTCCGGGTTGTATTTGGCCGCGATATATCCGGCCGAGATCAGGCAGTGATGCAGCACCGGCGGACCGGCGTGGGTGACCGCGATCTGGCCCCGGCGGGGAACGACCGGCATCTGTATCCCGGCCATGCGGGCGACGCTGCCGGCCGCAGCCCCGGCGGCATTGACCACCAGGTCGGCATGGATGGACCCATGGGAAGTGACAACGCCGGTGACCCGGTTGTGTTTGACCAGGATCTCTGTGACAGGGGTCCGGGTTAAAATCCGGGCATGGTGTTTCCGGGCGGCCAGGGCAAACCCCAGGGTCAGGTTGATGGGGTTGATCTTTGCGTCCAGCGGGGAATAGGCCGCACCTATGATGCGCCTGGACAGGCCGGGTTCTTTTTTCAGGACCTGGTCCCGGTCCAGCAGCTGCACATCCAGCCCGATGGCCTGCTGATCCTGGACACAGGTTTTCATGGCCCGGTATTCTTCCGGGGTTTCAATGGTCACAAGCCCCCCGGTCTGAATGAATTCCACGGGAACCGGGAGCTGGTTCTGCAAGGTTGTGAACCGTTTCAGGCTTTCCATGGCCATCTGCAGGTGCACCCCGGGTTTTTTGGACTGCAGAAACACCAGGCCGTCACAGGCACCCGAGCTGCCGGATGCCAGGTCTCTGGCCTCCACCAGGGTCACTTTGGCTCCCTGGACCGCCAGGTGACAGGCAATGGATGTGCCGATGACACCGCCGCCGATGATCAGGATATGGGGAGAAGAACGCATCTGCCGTAAAACGCATCACCGGGCCGCGTTGACGGCTTGGTCCATGTCCGCCAGGATATCGTCGATGTCCTCGATGCCGATGGACAGGCGCACCATGTCCGGGGTGACGCCGGCGTCAATGAGTTCGGTGTCCGTCAGCTGGGAATGCGTGGTGGAGGCCGGATGGATGGCCAGGCTCTTGGCATCCCCCACATTGGCCAGGTGGGAGAGCAGGTGCAGGCTGTTGATGAATGTTTCGCCGCCCTTTCTCCCGGATTTGAGCCCGAATACCACCATGCCGCCGAATCCGTTTTCAAACTGGGACGCGGACGTATCATGGGAAGGGTCGTCCGGCAGGCCCGGGTACCTCACCCAGGCCACAGCCGGGTGATCCGCCAGGAATTTTGCTACGGCCATGGCGTTTTTGCAGTGCTGTTTCATGCGAAGTCCCAAAGTTTCAATGCCCTGGAGAAACATCCAGGCATTGTCCGGGCTGATGCAGGCCCCCAGGTTGCGCAGCGGGCCCACCCGCATCCGCAGAATAAAGGCCAGCGGGTTCAGGTCTCCCAGGTCATGGGCGAACCGCAGGTCGTGGTAGGAGGGATCCGGATCATTGTACAGCCGGAATCTGGCATCGGTCCAGTCAAAGGTGCCGCTGTCCACGGCGATACCGCCCAGGGCCGTGCCGTGGCCCCCCATCCATTTGGTGAGGGAATGGATCACGATGTGGGCCCCGTGTTCGATGGGCCGGATCAGGTACGGCGTGGTGAATGTGGAATCCACAGCCAGGGGAAGGTGGTGTTTTTTTGCAATATCCGCCATTTTTTTGATGTTCACCACGTCCAGGGACGGGTTGCCGATGGTTTCACAGAACAGCAGTCTTGTGGCCGGGGTGATGGCCTGTTCGATGTCGTCTTCTTTGTCCGGATGGACATAGTGCACCTTGATGCCCATTTCCGGCAGCATGTGGGTGAACATGGTGATGGTACCGCCGTACAGGTTGGCCGTGGACACCACTTCATCCCCGTGGCCGCAGGTATTGATGACGGTGTAAAAGATCGCGGCGGTGCCCGAAGACACTGCCAGGGCTGCGGCCCCGTTTTCCAGGGCGGCCACCCGTTTTTCCAGCACATCCTGGGTGGGGTTCTGGAGGCGGGAATAGATATTGCCCAGTTCTTTCAAGGCAAACAGATCGGCGGCATGGGCCGTGTCCTTGAACAGATAGGCGGTGGTGCGGTGAACCGGCACGCCCCGGGACAGGGTGTCATCGGTGTGAATGCCGGCATGCAGGGCCAGGGTGTTGAATTTGTGGGCCATGGGGCAGTCCTTTCGTCATGATTTTTTGGGCTGAATCTTTATCAGGGGGCATTATGGCATTTTTTGCTGCACAGATCATCAATTTCTCTTATTTAATTGTGCTATCCGGTAATTGATGTCCCCGGCAAATTTCCGGATATCTGAACCTGGTACCCCATATTCTTCAAAAACATCCTGCCAGGCTGATATTTCCCGGATAATCGAATCGATGATGCGCTCCGGGTTTTTGATGTTCAAATTCGTTCCAAATCTCAGAAATGTGGTTCTGTCAGGCGCAAATTCTCCAGCACCTTCGGGAAATGACAATGAATGGGATCGTTTTCCATGAATATCGGGCAGCAGGTCATAGGCGGGAGACAGACAGATCCCGGTTTCTTTGTGGAGCATGCTGAAATTTTTCAGGTGATCATCGGTATTGCCGATGGCGGCGTTGAACACCATTTGCCGGAACAGCGCCGGAATATCGATCGACGGCTGAGCACTGTATTTTTTCACTGCCTTGAAAATATCAGTGTACCAGGCATGATAAGAGGCGTTCAACAGTGTTTTCATGCTGATCATATGGTATCTGCCGCCGGAGTCTGCCACATCGAATCGCTTCACCAGTAACGCGTTGCGGGAACCCACAGGGATAAGTTTGAAATCAGGTATGGGCAAGCCCGCATTCCGGGCAATTGCCAATGTGGCAGCTTCTATGGGTTCGACATGAACGGGATCGTTGTGTCTGGGAAATTTTGCAAGCCACAGGATATTATCTTTGTCTCGAACCAGTGATTTTGGGCGGGCGCCACCGGGAGAGCTGCCGCATAATGCCAATGCGGCGAATTCCTGATCGTTCAGATATTCGCCGGCATCATATTTCAATGCCAGTTCAAGCAGTTTGTCCAGGTTCACAATATCGGCACAGGGATCTTGTGCCCTGACTGGATGGC
This sequence comes from Desulfotignum sp., assembly GCA_011389835.1. Classification (GTDB taxonomy): domain Bacteria; phylum Desulfobacterota; class Desulfobacteria; order Desulfobacterales; family Desulfobacteraceae; genus Desulfotignum. The sequence continues at coordinate 5,261 of JAABTO010000207.1, forward strand.
CGGTTTCAAAGCATAACGCCCCCATTCCATTGTTTCCCAGCGCTTCCAGAAATCGGGGTTCTGTCTGTTCCCGAAGGGTGAGATTCGCTTTGCGGGCCAGAATTTTCCTGCCCCAGTCATCGGGCAGGGCATCTTCGAACACCCCGTGAATCCCCTGGGGGCGATTGGAAGAGAACTCTTTCGAGTTCAGCGGCAGGTTGACAGGGTCCAGCGGGAATGCGTCCGGATGCTGCAAATATTCAGGGGTATAACGGAATGCCCCTTTGATTCTGCCGTTGGGTTCAGGGGTGCCGGTAACGATTTCGCCGCATTTTATTTTCAAACGGTTTGGAAAAATAAGGATGACATCCAGATGAATCAATTATTTTTTCCTCCTGGCACGTTGCCGGCCGGAAAGCTTTTTGGTCCGTTCGTGTTGCGCGAACAACGATTCTTCAGGGGCCAGCAAACCGTCCAGATCATCGAGCCTGT
>JAABTO010000208.1 GCA_011389835.1 Desulfotignum sp.
ACTACGGGGCCATTGTACTGAACACCGTGGATCCCAAGCTGTTTGAAAAAACAGAAGCAGACCCCGCCGCCTACCCGGCTGAGCTGATCATCCGTCTGGAGCGGTTGATCTCCGCCATTGAAACCGCATCCCTGGCCCTGTTGGGGCAGGCCAAAGGCCGAAGGGCCGCCAAAATCATCCGGCGCAAGGAACGGAATCTGAGAAAAGCGTTTTTTGAAATGAATGAAAAAACCCGGAAACTGGATGCCCTGACCCAGCATCTGCAGGCCGTGGGTGCGGTGACCGCCGACCAGTTGAACATGATCCCGGTGATCGAACCCGCCGCGGTGTTTGGGTTTCTGGACATGGTGTCCTCCAGTGACCTGCGTTCCCGACTGTCTCCCAGGGATTTTTTCATGGTGCTGAACCTGTGCCATGAAATCACCGCAGAAACCGCAGCCACGTATGGATGCCGGGTGGACAATTTTATGGGGGATGCCGTGTTTCTGGCACACACGTCCCTGTTTGACCCGCCCGACCGGGTGGCATTGTCAGGGATTGCGGAGCGGGTGATGCTCATGACCCTGGCCCTGACCGCCATATTGACTCAGATCCATGCGTTGACCACGGGCGACCATCCCCTGGATCCGGAAAAACAGGTGGCCGCCCTGGTGGCCACCCACGACATCGCCATCGGGTTCAGGGCCGGCATGTCGTTCGGGTCCGCTTTGGTGGGGCCTTTGGGCAGCCGGAACCGGCGGATCGTCACCAGCATCGGTGCGCCGGTGAACAAGGCGTCCCGCCTGCAAAGCACCGGCCTGGAAAACGCAATTCACATCGAAAAAAAGCTGCTGGAAATCCTTGAAGATGCCACGGTTTCTCCGGCGTACCCGGTGTTGTGGCAGATGGCGTCAACAGATACGCATACCCCGCCGGCGCAGCCCAATGTTTTGTTTCTGACGTTTCTTGCAGACCGGTTCCATCTGAAAACGCCGGTGATCCGGAAAATGCCCCCGGTATCGTATAAAGACTTTGTCAGTGACACTACGTATTTGATCTGCTGTGATCCGAAAGCGCGGTCATGAGCGTCCGGGTGTTGGGGCCGGGCCTGCCGTCTCCGATGGGGGTGTCATCGATTCTCACCACCGGCACCACGCCTTTGTTGGTGCCGGTGATTAATACCTCATCCGCAGTGAGCAGTTTTTCCAGAGGGAGGGGGGATTCAGAGATTTCAAACCGGTCTTTTGCCAAAGACAGGATCACTTTGCGGGTAATGCCTTTGAGGATGCCGTCTGCCGGGGGGGTGACCAGGGTGTTGTTGAAAAACGCGAACAGGTTGCTGGTGGTACATTCCAGGGCGTTGTGGTTCCGGTCCAGATAAATCACCTCCATGGCACCGGCAGCCCGGGCCTGGTTCAATGCCATGGCGGCCGGAAGATAGGCGGTGACCTTGGCCCCGGCCATGGGCCGTTCCTGGACCAGGGTGATGACCTTGACCCCTTGTGTATACCATTCCTCCGGCAGTTTGTTGATGGGCGTAATCATGACGATCAGCCGGGGCCGGCCCGTGGGGGTCATAAAATCTGGACTGGAGCCGCCGGTGATCACGATTCGGATGTTCACCTCTGCCAGGCCCGGGTTTTTGTCAAGAGTGTCCAACACGATCTGTTTGATGTCCGCCCGGGTCCAGGGCAGGGCCAGTCCGATTTTTTGTCCGGATTCCATGAGCCGGTCAATGTGTTCATCCACAAAATACGGCTTTTTATGAAAGGTGCGCATGATGTCACAGATACCGATGCCCCGGAGCACCGCCAGATCATCCACCGGGATCATTGCTTTTTCAGCGTCTACAAACGCACCATCCACAAAATAGACAGTCATGAAAGAATCTCCTTGAATTTACACATGTCAGTTTTTATATTGGCCAGATCAAAACACACGGGTTCAGCTCGAGTGTATAATTTAACACGTCGATCCCGGCGCGCAAGGGGATAGTGATGGATTTTTTTCGAGGCATTCAATACAATATTCAGGGGATGACGATGTGTTTGCGTCATCCAGCACTGCTGTGGCTCGGGCTGTTGCGGTTTGTTGTCATCCTGATTTTGACGGTACTGCTTTCCGGTATGATTTTACTGAACCATGACGCGATCCTGTCCAAGATCTGGGCCCTGCCGGAAAGCGGTGTGCTGGTGTATCTCTGGCATCTGGTATCCTGGCTGCTGTCTCTGGTGCTGGCCGCCGTCAGTGTGGTGATCGCCTACCTGGTGGCCCAGGTGTGTTTCAATGTGTTCATCATGGATTATATGTCCCGGATCACGGAGAAAATCGTTCTGGGAAAGGAGATCTCGCCGGTGGACGCCTCCTGGCTGAAAACAGGGGTGTATCTTATCGTGCAGGAAATTCCCCGGGCCGTGATCCCGATGGTCATCACCCTGGCTGTGATGACGGCCGGATTTTTCACCCCGCTGGGGCCGGTGATCTTTGTGGTGTCTGCGATCACGGCCGGGGTGTTTCTGGCCTGGGACAACACCGACCTGGTGCCGGCCCGGCAGATGCGGCCTTTCAGAGAGCGGCTGCGGTTTCTTCAGCAGCACCTGGCCTTTCATATCGGATTCGGAATTCTGCTCATTATTCCCTGGCTCAATATTCTGACCCTTTCGTTTGCCCCGGTGGGGGCGACGTTGTATCATATTGACAACCTTGAAAAGGAAAAATTATGAACGTGCTTGTCACCGGCGCTGCCGGATTTATCGGTTACAGCCTGAGCGCCCGGCTTCTGGACGCCGGAAACACGGTTTACGGGATTGACAATCTCAACGATTATTATGACGTGACCCTGAAACAGGCCCGGCTGGCCCGGCTGGAAAAAAAGGCGGGATTCACGTTTCAGCGGCTGGACCTGGCAGACCGGCAGAACATGCGCGCCCTGTTCGAGACCCATGCGTTCGACTGCGTGGTGAACCTGGCGGCCCAGGCCGGGGTGCGCCACAGCATTGACAATCCGGCGTCCTACGTGGACAGCAACCTGGCCGGGTTCGGCAATGTCCTGGAAGGGTGCCGCCACAGCAGGGTCAAACACCTGGTGTATGCGTCTTCCTCGTCCGTATACGGGTTGAACACCCATATGCCGTTTTCGGTTCATCAGAACGTGGATCACCCCATCAGCCTGTACGCGGCTTCCAAAAAAGCCAACGAGCTGATGGCCCACACCTACAGCTACCTGTACAATCTGCCCTGCACCGGGCTGCGGTTTTTCACGGTGTACGGCCCCTGGGGCCGGCCGGACATGGCATTGTTTCTGTTCACCAAAGCGATGCTGAACAACGAGCCCATCCATGTCTTCAACAACGGCAACATGCAGCGGGATTTCACCTATATCGACGACATTGTGGAAGGGGTGGTCCGGGTCATGGATCGGATTCCTCAAGCCAATCCGGACTGGTCATCCGACCGGCCGGATCCCTCGTCCAGCTGTGTGCCCTACCGGCTGTACAACATCGGCAACAATCAGCCGGTGGCGCTGATGGATTTTATAACGGCCATCGAGACCGCCTTAAGGAAAAAAGCGATCATTGAATTTCTGCCGCTTCAACCCGGGGATGTGCCGGCCACCTATGCCGATGTCAGCGACCTGATGGCGGATACCGGATTCAAACCGTCCACACCGGTGCCTGAAGGCATTCAAAAGTTTGTGGACTGGTACCGGGCCTATTACGGAATTTAAGGATTATGCCAAAGCCCGGGACACGATCTCATACACATTGGTGGACAGGTCCGGGGCCGCGGCCAGGGTCTCCAGGGACTGCTTCATCAGGGCCCGGCGGTGGGGGTCATATTTTTTCCACTGATTGAAACTCCGGGCCAGCCGGGCCGCGATCTGGTGATTGATGCGGTCCAGCGCCAGGATATTTTCCGTAACAAACGTGTACCCGCTGCCGGTGCGGTCATGAAAACAGACGGGATTGTTCATGGCAAACCCATATACCAACGCCCGGACCCGGTTGGGATTGGTCAGTGTGAAATCCGGATGATTCACCAGTTCCATCACGGATGCCAGGGTGCCGGGCAACGGGGAGACGGCCTGGACATAAAACCATTTGTCCATGACCAGGGGATCATGGGACCACCGGTCGTAGAACCGGGCCGCGCTTTTCTGTTTCAAGTCAGGCGTGGTGTTGCACAGAATTTTGACACCGGCGAATTCATCGGTCATGTTGTTTGCATTCTCAAAGGCATCCCAGACCATTTCGCGGGACAATGCCGTGTCCTGGGCCGCCGTGTAAGACAACGCCAGATTTCTCAGGCTCCGTTTTCCGATATCCTGGATCGACAGACTGGCGGGATCCGTATGGCTGCACTGGTCAATGGTCTTCAAAAACAGGGCGGAAAAGGTGTCGGCCAGATGGTGCTTGAGATGCTGCCTGGCGGTGTGGATGGCATCCACATCAATGGTCTCGAACAGGTTTGCCAGGTCGGTCTCCTGGGGGATGGCCAGGGCTCTGGCCAGAAACGCCCGGCCTGCGGATTCATCAGACAACGCAGCTTCAAACGCCTGGACCAGGGTCTGGGACACAGTCAAGGGCCGGTCCTGGACAATATGGATCACCAGGTGCTGAATTTCTTTTTTGAACAGGGTCTGGGCCGCGTCCCACCGGTTGAAGTCATCGGTGTCGCGGGCCATGAGAAACGCCAGTTCTTCGTTTGTCAGATCCGTGGCTATTTTCACGGGTGCTGAAAACTGCCGGAACACCGAGGGCAGGGACCCTTTGGGCACATTTTCAAACACCTCGGTACGGGTCTTGTCCGTCAACTGGATCAAACCACCCTGTTCTGGGAGAATCTCATTGCCATCCGGGTCGATCAATGCCATGCGGACGGGAATATGCAGGGGCTGTTTTTCAGACTGGTTCCGGTCCGGGGGGGTGTGCTGCGAAAAGGAAACCGACAGGGTCCGGGAGTCTGAATCATAGGAACTGGTCACGGTAACCGTCGGGGTGCCGGACTGGGTGTACCAGCGTTTGAACTGTGTCAGATCCAGGTGACCGGCCTGTGCCATGACAGACAGAAAATCCTCGACCGTGACGGCCATACCGTCAAACTGCTCAAAATACAGTGCCATTCCCCGTTGGAACGCGGTTTCCCCGAGCAGCTGATGGATCATCCGGATCAGTTCGGCGCCTTTTTCATACACGGTCATGGTATAAAAATTGTCCATCTTGATATAGGCGTCCGGCCTGACCGGGTGGGCCATGGGGCCGCTGTCTTCGGGAAACTGCAACGATCGCAGGGAGTTGACGTTTCTGATGCGTTCCACGGATCGGGCATTCAAGTCCGAGGTGAATTCCTGGTCCCGGAACACGGTGAGACCTTCCTTGAGGCTGAGCTGGAACCAGTTTTTCAGGGTAACCCGGTTCCCGGTCCAGTTGTGAAAATATTCATGCCCGATCACCCGCTGGATGTTCATGAAATCCTCATCCGTGGCCGTGGCCGGGTCCGCCAGCACATATTTGGCGTTAAAAATGTTCAATCCCTTGTTTTCCATGGCCCCGGCATTGAAGTCCGTGATGGCCACAATCTGATAAAGATCCAGATCATATTCGAGGTTGAACCGGTCTTCATCCCATTTGACCGCCTGTTTGAGACAGGCCATGGCATGATGACACTTGTCGATGTTTTCCGGTTCCGCAAAAATTTTCAACACGATCTGTCTGCCGGATTTTGTGGTAAAGACCGATTCGATACA
>JAABTO010000209.1 GCA_011389835.1 Desulfotignum sp.
TGAACGGCGTCCGGGAAACAGCTGATCCGGCACCGCCTCAGGCCCCTGATATGCCCCGGACCTGGGATGGATTTTTAACGCACATCAACACACAGATGCCGTCACTGCATCAGCTGCTCAGCCGGGGCAGGATCACGTCGGAAACCGAAAACGCCCTGAAACTGCACCTGTCCGACTGCACCGACTTTGACCGCAAACGCCTGACCGCCAAGCAGAAAGAACTGGGCAGGCAATGCCAAACATTTCTGGGCAGGACATTGACCATCCATGTGGCATCCGACACCCGGCCTGCGGCCCGGAACGGGGCCGGACCCGAGGATATCAAGGCCAGGCAGGCGGCTGTCCAGCATCCGCTGGTGCAGCATGCCCAGGACCTTTTCAATGGTGAAATTATCAATTTCTAACAACAACGAATCAGGAGTATCAGAATGCAAAATATGAACAGCATGATGAAACAGGCCCAGAAACTGCAGAAAAAAATGCTTCAGGCCCAGGAAGAACTGGCGACCAAAACCGTGGAAGCCTCCGCCGGCGGCGGCATGGTCAAAGTCGTGGCCAACGGGGGCCAGAAAATCGAATCCATTGTTCTGGAAAAAGAGGTGGTGGATCCGGATGATGTGGAAATGCTCCAGGATCTGGTGATGGCCGCGGTGAACGATGCATTGAAAAAATCCCAGGAAATGGTGTCCGCGGAAATGAACAAGCTGACCGGCGGGCTGAACATTCCGGGAATGTAGCGCCCCGTGAATCATTATCCGGATGCCATCCTCAAGCTGATCGCCAGCTTTTCCACCCTGCCGGGCATCGGCCGGAAGACTGCGGAACGGCTGGCACTTCATCTGCTCCATGCACCGGATCACGAAGCATCCGCCCTGGCCGCCGATATTGTGGAACTCAAACGGTGCGTGCGGGTCTGTGCCACCTGTTTCTCTCTCACCGACCAGGAAACCTGCCGCATCTGTGCGGATCCGTCCCGGGACCACGGGGTGATCTGTGTGGTGGAAAATCCGGCGGATCTGGCCGCCATTGAAAAATCCAGATCCTTTTGCGGATGCTATCATGTACTGGGCGGGGCGTTGTCACCCATCGACGGGATCGGGCCCGACGACATCCGTCTGACCGAGCTCTTCCAGCGGGCCGATCCCGGGAAGGTCCGGGAGATCATCATTGCCACCCGGACCAATGTGGAAGGGGAAGCCACGGCCGCCTATATTCAGGAACGGCTCAAATCCCGGGGCGTGACCCTCACGAGGATCGCATCCGGGGTCCCCATGGGCGGTGATCTTCAGTATGTGGATCCATTGACCCTGCTGAAGGCCATGGAAAAACGATATGACATGTAAATACCGCACCCCGGATGACATTTTTCAATGCACCATGTGCGGACAGTGCTGCAACGGGTTTGGCGGCACCTATGTGACCCCTGAAGATATGGCGCGCATCAGCACGTATATCCAGGCCGATCCGGATGAATTCATCCGCCGGTTCTGTGACATGACCGGTGCCGGACCTGTACTGACCCAGGGACCGGACGAACGGTGCATCTTTTTTGACAAGGAAATGCAGTGCACCATCCATCCGGTGAAACCCCGGATGTGCCGGGCATGGCCGTTTCTGAAAACCGTGGTGACGCATCCGGAAAACTGGGAGGCCATGGCATCTGCCTGCCCCGGCATGGTGCCGTCGGTGCCCCGTGAGGATCTGGTGCGCATTGTGGCGGATCACATCCGGGAAAGAGGGTTCTGAGCCCCCCCGCCGGTATTGATTGCCCCGCCGGCCGGCGGCCCTGCCTATTCAGAATACCCGTCCAACCACCAGTTGTCCCACCGGGTTTCCAGGATATCGGCGGCCATCTGCTTTCCCGTGTCGGTCTTCAGGCGGGAGGCAATCACCTCCAGCCATTGCTCCGGAAATGACTTCCCGGTGTCCTTGAGCTTTTTCAATTCCAGAATAAACGACAGCTGATCCGCGTCTTTTGCCAGCTGGGCCTCCCGGGTTTCTCCGGCATTGAATTCCGCCACCAGGGCGGTGATCTCCGGGCCGAAAGGCAGGTCTCCGACCAAATGGGACAAAGCGCCCGCCTCATCCACCCGGGCATATTTTTTCTGAACATAGTTGAAATCACCGGTTCTGGCTTCGGCCATGTCATGAACCAGGGCCATGGACAGGAGACGTTCCCTGTCAATGTCCGGCACCGTCCGGGCCATGACCCAGCAGATGAACGCCATGGAGAAACAATGCTCTGCAATACTTTCGGTGCCGTTTCCCAGAAATGCGTACCCGGAACGATCCAGGTCCTTGAGCATCCGGGCTTCAAACAATAGATCCGCTGTCCGCTTCATGACATCATCATCCTTATTCCAGTGCACAGGCTTGACTTTTGGCCGGGAGTCTGTACAACTACACAGTTTTGTTTCAATGCCCAACCAGTAAAGGATAATCCAGTGACCTTTGTCAAACTGTTTTTAACCGCTTTTTTCTGGGGCGGTACCTTTATTGCCGGCAAACAGCTGGCCGGACAGGTATCCCCGTCCTGTGCCGCTTTTTTGCGCTTTGCCATTGCATCGGTGTTTCTGCTGGTGCTGACAAGAAAAATGGAAGGCCGGCTGCCCCCAATCCAGGCCGGACAGATTGTCTGGATCGGCCTGTCCGGCCTGACCGGCATTTTTGCCTACAACCTGTTTTTTTTCACCGGACTGACCTTTATCAACGCCAACCGGGCCTCTTTGATCATTGCCACCAACCCGATTTTCATCAGCGTGTTTTCCGCGCTCCTGTTCAGGGAGACCCTGACCCCGGGCAAAATCGTCGGACTGGTGCTGTCGGTGAGCGGGGCCATGACCATTATTTCCAACGGGCATCCATGGATCCTGTTCAACACCGGCATCGGCCCCGGCGAGCTGGCTATTTTAGGCTGTGTCCTGTCCTGGGTATCTTACTCGCTTCTGGGAAAACCCATGATGAAGACCCTGTCTCCGGTGGCGGCGGTGTGTTATTCATCCGTGGCCGGAACCGTGATGCTGTTTTTCCCGGCTGTGTACAGCGGGCTGTTCCAGGCCCTGCCCGGCTATACCCTGCCGCACTGGGCCGGCTTGTTTTACCTGGGGTTTTTTGGCACAGTGCTGGGGTTTTTCTGGTATTATCAGGGCATTCAGAAAATCGGCCCCACAAGGGCTGGTGTATTCATCAACTTTGTGCCTGTCAGCGCGGTGGTGCTGTCATTTTTCATTCTGGGCGAACCGCTGACGCCGGCCCTGGCGGCCGGTGCCGTCCTGGTTCTGTCCGGTGTCTATCTGACCACCCGCCCCGCCCGGACATCATAAACAAATGGAGACGCACGCATGTTCACATCCGCCGTGGTGAAACGACCCTGCAGCAACCTGGTCAACGGCATCCGCAGCACCAATCTGGGCGTACCGGATTTTGCACGGGCCTGCCGGCAGCATGACACATACATAGCCGCCCTGGAAGCCTGCGGCCTGTCCGTGACGGTTCTGGCTCCGGATGAGGGATTTGCCGATTCCGTGTTTATCGAGGACACCTGTCTGGTCACAAACGAGTGCACGGTGATCACCCGGCCGGGGCACCCGGCCCGCCGGGGTGAAACCCGGTCCGTGGCCCAAGCCATGGTTCGGTTCAACCGGCCTGTTATAGAAATCACGGCGCCGGGCACCCTGGATGCCGGGGATGTGATGCGGGTTGACCATCATTTTTATGTGGGGTTGTCGGACCGGACCAATGCAGAGGGAATCGGTCAACTGGCACAGATCCTGGGCCCGTTTGGATACACGGTGTCCGCCATTGCCCTGACTTCGGTGCTCCATCTGAAAACCGGGGTCTCCTATCTGGAAAACAACTGCATGCTGGCCTGGGGGGAATTTGTCTCTCACCCGGAATTTGCGGGATTCACGATACTGGCGGTGGACGATGATGAGGCCTATGCCGCCAACAGCGTGTGGATCAATGACCGGGTTCTGGTTCCGGAGGGGTTTGAAAAAACCCGGGCGTTGATTGCGGCCCATGGCTATGACACCCTGGCCGTGGATGTGTCTGAGTTTCAAAAGCTGGACGGCGGGCTCAGCTGCCTGTCCCTGAGGTTCTGACGTTTTCTTTAAAAAAAAAGATGCCGGATGTGCCCCGAAAATCGGCCGGGGCATATCCGGCATCCATGCAACCACCTATCGACAGATGGTTGATCGAATCGGGTGCCTAGTCTTCCTCGACAACGATGGCGTCTTCTTCACAGACTTCTACACAGCTTTCACAGCCCATGCATTCTTCTGCATTGACCGGCACGGATTTTTCATTCTGCATTTCAAAAACCTCCACCGGACAGACATCGACACATTCTTCACAACCAACGCATTTGGATTCGTCAACAATCGGGGTAAATGCCATTTTTACAGCCTCCTAAAAAAAATAAATTAAAAATTATTGCTTCAGCAATTATCACGCCATTTTTTACCATCAATTTTCTGTGTAACTGATTTAAAAGACGCTTTTATACCATGTCCTTTCCTAAAATCAAGCTTTTTATGGCGCTAAAGACACCCGGCACACCAGCAACCCCTGACCCGGCAGGTTCAGCTGTTTTCTCAGGTCCGGGCCTTCCACCATCTGAACCTGGATTCGTCCGGTTTGCGTACAGGCATCATCCATGCTGTTGAGCATCTTCTGCGCCCGGGTGTCATCCACCGGACCGTGGATCAGGGCCTCACACAGGGTTGTCACCTGTATTTGCCAGTCAAGCTGATTGTCACAATCCTTTTCATGCACCTTTATGCCGTCAATGTCAAGGGCATTTATGACCCGGGACGTATTTGCTGAAACCTGCTCGAATACGGCGGTGCTGGTGGTCACCAGCACTTGAGGGTCCTGTTTTGCAAACAGGTTTGCTTCCCAGGCACAGGCGGCCCAGGCACGGATCCGCTCCCGGGTCATGACCGCCCCGGGATCCCGGCGTGAGGATCCGGTTCTCCTGGAATTTTCCGGGTCCGTATCCCCGCGCAGTTGAGAAAACAACGCGGTCCGTTTTTTTTCCAGTTCGCCCATGGCCTGATCAATGGCTTCGTTTTGTGCATCCGTGAGTCTGGCGATGATGGAAAACAGCAAAGGATCCGATTTTTTTGGCGGCGCTTCAAAATTCTGAGCAGTCTTTCCGGCCATCCTTGCCCGAAGTTCCGATTCAATAGGGGCCGGACCCAGATGATCGGTCAGATAGGGCGTATCCCGAATCAGGCTTTTCAAATTGTGCGCATTTCCCTGGTGCATGGCGGCCCAGTTCATCCACGCATTGACCCGGGAAGCCACCTCATCGAGACGTGATTTGGATGTGAACACGGGGATGGCCGTTTCATTTTCCACCAGCGGCACCATTTCCGGACTCTGGGTCAAATCAGCTGCCAGCGGCAGAAAAACAAACGATGGAAAAAAAGCGGTCATGGTGATCCGCTGGGTCTCATCCACATGGGAAAACGGAAAAAATACGACATCCATTAACTGGTCTCCACTTTCTGGTCATGAACGGCAATTCCCATGGCAGTCAGCCGGTCCCGTATACTGTCCGCCGTGGCCCAGTCTTTTTGTTCCCGGGCCGCCTGTCTATGCCGCAGCAGGTCCTTGACCTGCGGGGATTCCGAAGTCTGACGGTTGAATTCACACACCTGGAAGATCTGGTCCATTTCCTGTAAACCGGACAGGATACGGCCCGCATCCC
>JAABTO010000210.1 GCA_011389835.1 Desulfotignum sp.
CCAGGGTGGCGGCAATGAGTGCGTTCTGTCCCAGAGGAGACTGACTGGCACCGGTGTCCTTGAGGGTCGGGACCACCAGCCCCAGGGAGGTGGTGGACAAAACCAGTCCCAGATACAGCCCCTGACCGAGCATAACGGCCGCGCCCATGGACATTACCAGGGTGAGAAGAAACACCCCGGCCTGGATGACAAACATGCCGGCCCGCTGCTGCTTGAGCATGCTGAAGTTGATTTCCATACCCGCATGGAACATAAGGATCAGAAATCCCAGATGGGACAAAAAAGAAATCCAGTCTTCCCCGAATTGAAGGTTCAACAGGCTTTTGCCGATCACCACCCCGAACAGAATTTCCAGTACTACGGACGGCAGCCGGAGCCGCTGTCCCAGGCTGGGTAGAAACGCGGCCCCCAGCGATACCAGCACCAACGCCCATGCGGAATGAATTTCCATTGCGTTAACACCCCTTTTATGAAACCAGCAGCACGGAACAGGAGACCCGGTTCATGATCATGTCTGCAGTATATATGGAAAAAAAGCCGGGGTGACGGTCATTACCGGCCAGCACCAGCAGCTGGCAGTCTGCGGCCACAGCCGAAATTTCTTTGACCGGATTGCCTCGGCGAACGAGTTCCTGAACCTGGGTGTCATGCACCCGGGCAAGTTCCCGGACCTTCTGAACCATCTGCTGCTCCCATGGGTCGGGCCCTGACGGCTTCCCCTTGAGATAAGAGGGTTCCGCCACGATGATCACGGATACCTCCGCGTCCAGCTGTTGGGCCAGGTCCATGGTGATCTCCAAAGCCCGCTGGCATGCCAGAGACCCGTTGAAGGGCACCATCAGGTGTTCATAGGGATCGGTCATTTTCGCAGATAACAGCGGGCAAGGCAGCTTTGCTGCCAGGGCACTGATGCCGCCCCTGAAAACCGTGCTCAAAAAAGACTGTTTTTTGGCGGAAAGCACGACAATACCGGCATCTTTGTTCGCAGCGGTATGAACGGCGGCTTTTTCCACAGATTCTTGACTGTTTTCAATGATTTCAATCTCAAGGCTTTCCGACCACCGAGACAGGGACTGATGTATATCGCTTTCGGGATTGCCGCAAATGGCGGCAATTTTTTCGATATGGGTTCCCTGGGCCAGGTAAACGGCTTCATTGATCAGTTCGGTGGTGTCGTCCAGGCTCGGGCTGTTTGCCAGTCCCAGAACCATATGCTGTCCATAGGTGCGGGGAAAATGGAGCCGGGACCCTTCCAGGTGTTGTGAAAACGCATTGTACAGGTCGTCTTTTCCCAGAATCAGCAGCCGGTCTTCCTGCTTCAATCCTGGCTGCTGATCCGGAAACAGCAGCTGGTTGTTGCGGATGATGCCGGCAATGCGCCAGTGGGGATTGGATTCCGAAGTGGCGGCAATATCTTCCAGCCGGGCCAGCTCCTGTTTTCCCACGGCCAGTTCCAACAGTTCACCCTCGCCCTCTCCCAGATCAATGATGCGGATCCGGGGATCCTTGACAAACTGGTAGGCCTTGCGGGCCGCATCCGCTGCCATGCTGACGGTCCACACGCCGAGTTGCTGAAACGCCGGCAGCTGTTCCGGATCCCGCACCACCGCCAGCACGGTTTTGATGTCCGCTTGTTTTGCAAACCGCACAATGGCCAGATTGACGGCATCGTCATTGGTCATGGCCAGAATGCCATCGTGGTTGGACAGCCCTGCCTTGTCAAGCACCACCGGACTGGAGGCGTCTTCGCTCATGACCCGGACGATATTGGGAAACCGGGTGGAAAAAGGGGCCAGTTTTGTGGCATTTTTTTCGATCAGGGTGATTTCCCAGTTGGCACCGGCCCGCTTGAGCAGTTCATCCGTGATTCGTCCGGCCCCGCAGATAATGAATTTCATTTCAGCTCCCTGATTTTTGCCAGGTCTGTTTCCTTTCCCAAAGTGACCAGGATATCATTTTCCTTGACCATGAAATCCGCCCCCGGGACCATGATGAACCGTTCGGGAAACTGTTCTTTCACAGCGATCACATTGACCTGGTAACGCTTGCGCAGTTCCAGCTCCATAAGGGATTTTCCGACAAACGGTTTTGGCGGCTCCACCTGGGCAATGGTGTACCCTTCAGCCAAAGGCAGAAATTCAAGGATATTGGGAGAGGTGAGCCGCAGGGCCAGGCGGCCGGCCATGTCCATACCGGGTCGGATGATTTCCGTGGCCCCCAGCTGCTTGAGGATCTCCCCGTGATCATCATCCTCCGCCTTGACGATAATCTGTTTGATTTCCAGGCGGTTGAGATGAAAACAGATCAAAATGCTGGGGGTGATGTTGGCACCGGTGCTGACAATGACCGCATCCATCTCTTCCAGGCCAAGTCCTTTTAAGGCGTCGATGTCTGTGGCATCCTGAACGATGGCGCTGGTGCAAAAGGGATCGATGGCCTGGATCCGGTCTTTGCTGCGGTCGATGACAATCACCTCGTTTTTGTTTTCATACAGGGCCTTGGCTGCATAATACCCAAAGCTGCCGGCACCGATCACCGTGAATCGTCTCATGGAGTCTCCTTTTTCTATCCGATCATCAGATTTTCTTCAGCGAACTGCAACCCTTTTTTCGGGGACCCGCCCACAAAAATATAGGTAATGGCCGGTACGCCTAGCCGGCCGATGATCATCAGGACAATGATGACCAGCTTGCCCGGCAGGGTCAATTCCGGGGTGACCCCCATGGACAGGCCCACGGTTCCGAAGGCGGACACGGTTTCAAAAAGAAAGCTTAAAAATTGTCGATTCCCCGGTATCCGGGTGCCATGATCAGGATCGATAAACAAAATGATGAAAACCGCAAGACAGATGGTGGTCAAAGAAAACAACAGGACAAAAAGACTTTTGTTTACTGTTTCATCAGGAAGGGTTTTGGAAAAAAGGTTGACGTATTTTCGGCGTATCAGGCGGCTCCAGGAATAGGTGGTCAACACGGCAAATGTCGTTGTTTTTATGCCGCCGCCGCAGGATCCGGGGGAAGCACCGATCAGCATCAGAAACATCATGAACAGCAGGGTGGCCGTATTCAGGGAAGCGATGTCCAGGGTATTGAATCCGGCGGTGCGGCAGGTGATGGATTGAAAAATCGATGTCAGAAGGCCGTTTTTCCACCCTAGAGATGAAACCAAAGTACGCTCAGACACCAGGATCACCAGGATCCCGGCCAGGGTCAGGCCAATGGTGGTGAGCACCACGCTTTTGGTTTGAATGGATATTTTGCCGGACTTTCCCATAAAAAAGCGGCTGAAGATTTCGTAGACCACCGGGAACCCCAATCCCCCCAAAATGATCTGGCCGCCGATGGTGGCATTGAGGATCAAAGAGGTCTGTCCGGACATCAGGCTGTCTGAAAACTGGGAAAAGCCGGCATTGCAGAAAGCAGAAACAGAATGGAACACCGCGCTGTAAAGGGCCTGGGTAAACGGAACCGTGCCATGCCAGTAAAAGAACAGGATAACGGCCCCGGCCGTTTCAATGGAGAGGGTGAAAATCAGCACGGACCTGAGAAGGAAAAATATGTCCTCTCTGGGGGTGTGGGAAAACACTTCCTGCATGGCCATACGCTGCTGAAACACCACTTTTTTGCCGATGACCTGGAAAAGGGCCACGGAAATGGTCATGATTCCCAAGCCCCCGATCTGAATGAGAAACAGGATCACTCCCTGGCCGAACGGTGTGAAAAAGGATCCGGTATCCACCACGATCAAACCGGTCACACACACGGCAGACGTGGCCGTGAACAGGGCATCGATGAGACGGATATGACCGCTTACCGTGGCAGGCGGCAGCATCAGCACCAGGGTCCCGGCAAGGATGGCTGCCAGATAGCTCATCAGCAGCAGCGTGGTGGGGTGAGACTGGTTTAACCGATGTCGAAGCCATGCCGGCAGCAAAATGAATTTTCCTTTTCACATACGGTTACAAAGAAACCCGTCAGTCGCGTCAGACAGGTTATATCAGGATCACACACCTGAAGAAGTTGACCCGGTCGGCCATGTGTGTATCTGCCATTTTCATACTTGTTTTTTTTGTTATCAAACCAGACATTTTAATTGTTTTATCGGCTTTTGGCTTCCCTGCTGTCCTTCGAACAGCCGGAAATCGCTTTTTAAATCTGAAGCTGCATAGGATCTTACTAATTCAGCGCTTGGCAATAATCCAGACCGCATGTACGATGCCGGGAATATACCCCAAAAGTGTCAAGAGGATGTTCAGCCAGAAAGCGCCTCCAAATCCCACTTGAAGAAAAACGCCTAGCGGGGGCAGAAGAATCGCAACCACAATCCGAACCAGATCCATATTCTTTCTCCTTATTTGAACCGTTTCTGTTCATAAAGGGTTCATTCAATTTTTCATAACCGGTTATCTTTCACGGCTTGCAATGAACCGAATTAAGAAGGAAATTCTCTACTTTGTCAATCAATAAAGAGAGGCATGGCATCACAGTCTCAAACTTTTTCTTGCGCGAATCAACTGACTTGGACAAAATGCAGACATGGGATTTTCCGACCGACATCATGTGAAGCGGTTATGTCCTCCAGGCCGGAATGGCGGGCTGCTGGGTTATTTAAACCATCTTTTTTATGCGGTCAGCCGGTCTTTGAGCCCGGATCTGCGCAGGCGGGTGCGGTTGTTTTCAAAGGCAGTGCGCAAGGCCCGGGAAGACCCCACGATGATCACCAGGTGTTTGCCCCGGGTCAGGGCCGTGTAGAGCAGGTTGCGCTGGAGCAGCGGAAAATGGGCCATGGTCAAAGCGATAATCACGGCCCCGTATTCAGACCCCTGGGATTTGTGCACCGAGACGGCATAGGCGAGGGTGAGTTCGTCCAGGTCCAGGAGATCATAGGTCACGCTGCGGCCATCATAGTCCACCACCAGGGTCCCGTCGGTTTTGGACACCTCAATGATCTGGCCGATGTCGCCGTTGAACACTTCTTTGTCGTAGTTGTTTTTCAAATGCATGACCTTGTCGCCGGGTTTGAACGTGATGCCGTGGCTGTCGATACCGGTTTTGCCCGGATTGAGCACGGTCTGGAGCTGCTGGTTGAGGTTGATGGTGCCGGCCTCGCCCCGGTGCATGGGGGTTAAGACCTGAAAATCGGTGATATGGGGAAAGGCTTCGGGAATCCGGTTGGCGCACAGCTCCAGAATAGTCGCCGTTACTTTGTCACTGTGCTGGTTTTCAATGAAATAAAATTCTGACAGCCCTTCCTCTTCCCGGGCCTTGAAATCCGGCAGATTGCCGTTCCGGATGTCATGGGCATGCCGGACAATAGGGCTTTTCTTTGCCTGCCGGAAAATTCTGGTCAAGGCGAACACCTGGACCCGGCCCGAATCCATGATATCGGACAATACATTGCCCGGCCCCACCGACGGCAGCTGAAACGTGTCCCCCACCAGAATGAGACTGGCGGCTGCCGGCATGGCCTGCATCAGGTGGTACATGAGCATGGTGTCCACCATGCTGGCCTCGTCCACCACCATCACGTCCAGGTTCAGCGGGTTGATGTAATTGTGTTCCACCGTGCCCTGGTCCGTATCGAATCCCAGCAGCTTGTGCAGGGTGAACGCTTTTTTTCCCGTGGTTTCGGCGAGTCGCCGGGCCGCCCGGCCCGTAGGGGCTGCCAGCACCACGGTGAGGCGCCGGCGCCTGAA
>JAABTO010000211.1 GCA_011389835.1 Desulfotignum sp.
TTTTTTCACATGACCGAGGTTGAAAATTTCTGTCAACGCCATTATCTTGAACAGATAATTCAGTTGACAAAACGCCGAAAAGGGAACAATGGATCATGATCGACCCCAAAAAAATATCCGGGCCCCTGACAACGGAAGCCACCCAGATTATTCTGGAATGCATCTCCGACGGCGTGTTCACCATTGACTACAACTGGGAAATCACCTCGTTCAACCGGGCTGCCGAAGAGATCACCGGTATCAGTCGGAAAGAAGCCATCGGCCGACACTGCTGGGAAGTGTTCCGGTCCAACATGTGCGAGGCCGAGTGCGCCCTGAAAAAAACCATGGAAGAAGGCAAGCCCTACGTGTCCACGTCTGCCTACATTATTGATTCCACTCAGAAAAAAATCCCGATTTCCGTGTCCACTTCCCTGCTGATCGACAAAAACGGCGACGTTCTGGGCGGCGTGGAAATCTTCAGGGATCTTTCCCTGGTCCAGGAGTTGCGAAAGCAGCTGACCGCCAGCTTTCATGTGGAGGACATTGTCAGCAACAGCAATGCCATGAAAAAAATTTTCAACATCCTGCCCCAGATCTCCCAGTCCGACGCCACCGTGCTTATCGAAGGCGAAACCGGGACGGGCAAAGAGCTGATGGCCAGAGCCATTCACAACATGGGTCCCAGAAAGGACAAACCGTTTATGGCCATCAACTGCGGGGCCCTGCCAGACACATTGCTGGAATCTGAACTGTTCGGATACAAAAAAGGGGCGTTCACCCATGCGGTCAAGGACAAGCCCGGCAAATTCGCGCTGGCAAAAGGCGGTACGGTATTTCTCGATGAAATCGGGGACACCAGCCAGGCGTTTCAGGTCAGCCTGCTCAGGGTACTTCAGGAACATGAGTACATCCCTCTGGGCGGGGTAGAAAAAGAACAGACCGATGTCCGGATCATCGCGGCCACCAACCGGAATCTGTCCGAACTGATGGAAACCGAGCAGTTCCGGCAGGACCTGTATTACCGGGTCAACGTGGTCAGGCTGTTCCTCCCCCCATTGAGGCAGCGCATGGAGGATGTGCCGCTGCTGGTGGAACGGTTCATCTCCAAACTGAACCTGCGGCAGGGCAAACACCTCCAGGGAATCGACCAGGCCGTACTGGCAACGCTCATGTCTCACACCTTTCCCGGCAACATCCGGGAACTGGAAAATATCATCGAACATGCCTTTGTGCTGTGCCAGGAAGGAACCATCACCGGCGAACATCTGCCTGCGTTTTTATCCCAGAAACAGGCATCCACACAACAACCTGTGGATGATCCGGTGAAAGCGGCCCAGATCAACATGATTTCGGAAGCGCTTGCCAGAAACAACTACAACAGAAACGCCGCCGCCAAAGATCTGGGTATCCATAAAAGCACCCTGTTCCGGCAGATCAAGAAACTGGGCATCAAATTATAATTGCAACCCTTTCCCTCTATAAAGTCCTGTTTTTGCGACTCCGGTGATTGCGGGCATCTTCATACCTTCCCTGCAAATCAGGCCGACCATGACGCACAATCCAACCTTTTGAGGCAGCACCGCTTTTTTCCGGTTCCGGGACATTCAGATAAATTAAGGCACAACCCTTGCATTGATCTTTTGTCAGGCTTGAAACAGCACACCAACCCGGTATGTGGAGGCATTCTTGTGAAACTGGCTGTTACCGTCTGGGGAAACCGGATATCTCCGGTGTTTGATGCGGCCAGCACCCTGCTGGTGGCGGAAATCACAAACAAAAAAATTTCCGGTCAATATTACACCGCTTTTGACCCGGAATCCCCGGTCGACCTGTTACATACGCTGAAAGAACACCATGTGACCACCCTGGTGTGCGGTGCCATTTCAAAAACGCCTGCCAGCCTGATTCTGGAACAGCACATTCATCTCATCCCTTTTGTCACGGGCAATGTCCGTCACTTTCTGGACAGTTTCGCCCTGAATCAGACCGTGGGGAAAAAGCACAGAATGCCCGGATTCAAGCCGTCCCGTGTGAATGTGTATTGACATGACCCTCAAAAAATTATTAAAACCCGTAAACGGCACTTAGACCGGAACCGGCAAATTGACCGGTCTGCAGAACCGTTTGACACCCGGATTTGACCATTTCAAGGAGATTGTCCGACCATGGCATATGATGCCGGTACGGTACTTTTCGCTTTTTCTCTCACGCTGATGGCCGGCCTGTGCACAGGGATCGGCAGTACGCTGGCGTTTTTCGCCAAAACCACGAACACCCGTTTTTTGACGGCATCTCTGGGATTTTCCGCGGGTGTCATGATCTATGTCTCGTTAGTGGAAATCTTTGTCAAAGCCAGAGATTCCCTGGAAGCGGCCCTGGGTCCTTTTCAGGGATATCTGGTAACCACACTGGCCTTTTTCGGCGGTATCGTGCTCATCGCAGCCATTGACCTGCTGGTTCCCGATTTTGAAAATCCCCATGAAATCAGGGATGTGGAGGATATTCCGGACCGGGATCTCACCATAAACAAAAAAAACCTGCACCGCATGGGAATTTTTTCAGCCCTTGCCATTGCCATCCACAACTTTCCTGAAGGCATTGCCACCTTTGTGGGGGCGCTGGCAGACCCGGCCCTGGGCATGAGCATTGCCGTCGCTGTGGCCATTCACAATATTCCGGAAGGGATCGCTGTCTCCGTCCCGATTTTTTATGCCACGGGCAGCCGTAAAAAAGCCTTTGGCCTGTCGTTTCTGTCCGGCCTGTCCGAACCGGCAGGGGCGGTGATCGGGTATTTTCTGGTATTGCGCTATTTTACCGATACCCTGTTTGGAGTGATGTTTGCCGCAGTGGCCGGCATCATGGTATTCATTTCCCTGGATGAACTGCTGCCCACCGCGGAAAAATACGGGGAACACCACATTGCCATGTACGGGGTCGTGGCCGGCATGGCAGTGATGGCCGCCAGCCTGGTATTGTTTGCATGAATTTTTCAGGAGACGTATGACCGACACCCCCACACCAGATCCTTTGCTGCAGAAAATAAAAACGCTTGAAGAACGGCTGGCTGAACAGGAATCGCTCTGGGAAAAGGACCGGGTGGCCGCTGAATACCACCGCCGGTTTCTTCAATTCATCCCCTATCCGGTGCTGATACGCAACACCCGGGGCCTGATCACCTATGTGAATCCGGCATTCACCCAGACATTCGGCTGGACCCCGGAAGAACTCAAAGGGACCGGTGGCAGAGAATATATTCCGGCGCACCTGCAATCGGAACTTGCCAGAAAAATCAAGGCCCTGCCCCCGAACAGAAATGTTCTCAAGCTGACCACCAAACGGCTGACCAAAACCGGACAGATCCTGGATGTGGTCGTCCGGGTAGGGATCGACCGGGATGAAGATCTCAAGCCGGCCGGAATGGTGATGGTGTTCCGGGATATCACAAAAGAAAAACGCATCGACCGGAACCAGAGCGCCATCAACCGCATCAGCCAGGCCCTGCCCCAATATCCGGAACTTCCCCGGCTGCTGGAATATATCAGCAATGAGATCAAAGAACTGCTGGGCACCCAGGGGGCCAATGTCATGCTTCTGGATGAAAAAGCAGAGGAGTTTCATGTCCTGAGCATCGCCCATGATGACCCCACCACCCGGGAACGGGTCAGAAAAACCCGGTTCCCCGTGGATGAACTGCTGTCCGGAGAGGTGGTCAAAAGCGGCAAACCCCTGATCATGAATTATCTTCCTGAAGAAGCCCATGACACATTCAAAAACCGGGATGAAAAAATCGGATACCGCATCAAAAATGTCATGGTCGTGCCGTTACAGTCCAAGACCCGGATCATCGGGGTCATCTCAGCGGACAACAAAAAAGAAGGCTTCTTCGACCAGACCGACCTGAGTATTTTAGGCACCATTGCCGCCACCGTGGCCCTGTCCATTGAAAACGCCCGGGTGTCTGAAGAACTGAAAAAAGCCAATGCGGAACTCAAAAGTCTGAACGCCGCAAAGGACAAAATGATCAGCCACCTGTCCCATGAACTCAGAACCCCGGTGGCCGTGCTGCTCAGTTCCATTAAGGTGTTGTCCAGAAAACTCACGGAGCTGCCCGAAGATACCTGGCGCCCCACCCTGGACCGTATGCAGCGGAATCTGAAACGGCTGATCGATATTGAAGACCAGGTGTATGATATTCTGGAAAAAAAATCGTTTCACCACACACCGGTTTTCGGTCTGATATTTGATGAATGCGCGGATATGCTCGAAGCGCTGATCGCCGAAGAAACCGGAGAAGCCGGGGTGGTTCAGAAAGTGAAAGATGTTCTGGACAACATTTATTCAACCCCGGAACAGCAAGCGGTTGATGTCCGTCTGGACCAGTTTGTGGATCGCCGGGTTCAGGCCCTGCGGCCCATGTTCAGCCACCGGCAGGTGAATCTGACCACCCGGCTGGAACCGGTGCCGGCCATCCGGATTCCCCGGGAACCGCTACAAAAGGTGGTGGACGGGTTGATACGCAATGCCGTGGAAAATACGCCTGACGGTTGCGGCATCCAGGTGCAGGTCCATGAAACCGGCCGCAAAGTGGAACTGGTGGTGCACGATCAGGGCATCGGTTTGACCGAGGAAGCCCAGAAACGCATTTTCGAGGGGTTTTTCACCACCCAGGAAACCCTTGAGTATTCATCCAGGCAGCCGTTCGATTTCAATGCCGGCGGAAAAGGGGCGGATCTGCTGCGCATGAAAATCTTTTCAGAACGCTACAAATTCAAGATCTCCATGACCTCGACACGGTGCAGCCGCCTGCCTGAAATTTCCGACACCTGCCCGGGCAACAAGGAGCGCTGCCAGGAAAAACCCGGGCCGGCCTGTGACGGCAGCACCCGGGTTTCCGTAATGTTTTCTTTGTCTGCGGAACGGTAAAGCGAGCACTTTCACACTGCTTCAGATTTTCTGCTCATACTGGCTGAAACAGGGGATGCACAGGTCTTTGCCCGCATATCGCCTGATCCGGGATTCCATGACCTTTTCTTTGCATTCCTGGCAAACCATGCTCTCAAGAATACGGGCCGGCCGGACCGGCGGGGCATCCACGGGTGACACGGTGAACAGGTCCGCCAGGTCGGCATCCATGATGGCCCGAGTCCGGGCTTCTTTTTCATTCTCACCTTTGGCGGGTTCAAACGCCTGGATAGCGTCATCCTGAAACAAAGCTCTGAATCCCTGAGATTTGCTGCGGTCGAAAAATGTAAATCCGGCCTTGCCGAAATCCTTGTGAATCAGATTGCCTTTACCAAAGGTGCATCCGGTCAGATACTGGATCCCGTCCACACCGCACATATCGGTTTCCACCACGCACACCATATTTGCTTCCGGACCGAAATCCAGGCGGTTCAACGCCAGTTCCGCAGCCCGGATCCCGATGGCCAGGCCGGGACAGGAATGCCCGTGGAACTCGATCGTCTCTTCAATTTTTTTTTCATCAATCGTGCAGGCCATTCAGCCTCCTTATGATTTATTCATTGTTTTTTATAGAGCCGCACACCTATTTTGTGATAGAATTTTTATTTTTTCTGACAGGAATGTCAACAAAAAGGAACAAACATGCTTTCAGATCTTGTCAAAGACCGCTTTCAGATCCATACCCGGGAAATCCGGATGACCACCTTCCCCCA